>JAQWFD010000064.1 GCA_028704555.1 Desulfobacterales bacterium | reverse complement strand
GAACCTGGGACTCAAGGAGGTCCCGCTACCGAGGAAACGATATGCTGCAAAATGAGTAGTGACCACAAAAATCGCCAAGCCCCCGAATGACGCCAAGCCTTGATCTAAATTGGCGAACTTGGGTTAGCATCTTTTTTGCGTTAAATTTTGTTTCTTGACCCGGCATCCCCCCGCATCGTGCTGGAGAAGCCGGAAACGGCCGGGACGGTCCTCACGACGTTATGGCCGCAGTTATGATCAAGCCCGGCATTTTCATTCTGATTTGAGCGTTCGGCTTTCAGCATCTTTTTCAGGGAGACTTCCCATGAGTACGTTTAATGAACTGATGGCAAAAATGGATAACGGCGGCAGACGGGCAGAAAAAAAAGACACCATACCGTTCAATGCCCGGCGCATCCCCCCTGTAGATCGCCGGAAACGGAATGCCCGGCGGAACCTCATGACCCGAAGGCAGGCCCCGATACATTCAGGACATCCGCACCTTAAGGGGCATCTGATTTATCTCTACTCCAAAAAACCGACAATCTGCGCGACCGATCGCCGGAAAAACTATCGGGGCGCACTTTTTGCCGCATCACTTGCCAAATGAACGGCTCGATGTCGTTGCCGATCTGATCGGACACCTCTTATACGTTTCGGACGGATACAGCGCCCCGTCACTTTCGGAGTAAAAAAAGGAGACCGCATCACGGAATATCTCATTGACAGGGCCAACACCCGGGCCTGTTTCATCAGCCTTTACACCGACCACCCGGTCCTGCGCCCTTCGTCTGCCCCCACGACAGGACACAGTTCGACAAATCGATCCCGAGGGACATCGGTTAAAAACGCCACCGGATTGATCTCCGACTTTTGCCAGAACGCAGGGCTGACGCGACCGAACAGTTCAATCGCATCGTGATGCCAGCACCACCAGAGGCTTGTGAACAGATCTTCCAGAAACAGCACCGGTTCGGGAATCGCCGGAAATATCTGATCCGGCAGCCGGGTTTGCCGATTGGGATGTTTCAAGCAATTTGACGCTGAAAAAATACCGGCAGGGCCTACATTCGATCGTATCCGCGCACTGCCGATAATTTTTCCCGGCGCAGCCCGTTCAAACGAAACGCAACGCCTCAGTTTAACGCAAAGATTGGGTAGATAACCGCAGACGTTGAAAAAACCATTTATGGACAAAAAAGCAATAACGCTTCCCCGTGCCAATGAATACAGACCTGTATAAGTATGAATCAGTTGTTTTTATTTTTAATTCAACTCATTACGTTTGCACTGCAGGACAGCGGAAGGAGCCGGAAGATGAGACATATGCCGGCAGCCTACAGATTCACCACCGAATCCTCACCTCCAAAATCATTAGGAACATAATCATCTGCATCCCAATCATTTTCCCAATGATGACCGTCCAGCAGATACCGGTAACGATAGTTTCTACCGCACGCCAGGGAAAGGGTAAAACTGAATCCGCCGTCTTTCAGCCGCCTCATGGGATTGGATCCGGTATCCCATTCATTGAAATCCCCGCATAACATAGCCGCTTCCGCATGGACGGCTGCCGGAAGCTTAAAGGTAACCCGACAAAAATTTCCTGTCTTTGAATAGCTTTTTTTAATCATAATTATTCCCCCTTACGTTTTGATACTACGTTATTCCGCAACTCCGTAATAAAAAACAATCCGATCGGATCGGCATTCACAGCCGAAACCTGTCCCGGGGAAAATCTATTAACATATTAATATTATATAATAATATCCTAATCAAGTTATTTTATTTCCTGTGTCGTATTGCTTCCGCACCCCCAGCAGTTGAATTTTTCCGTCCTTTCAGCCGTAATAACCAGCGGAAGGAAAAATTTATCAGCAGAAATACATTTTAGGACCTCGAAAAAAAAACCGGGATTGCGCAGCATTTGTGTCCGTCTTCAAGACCAGACCCTATCAACGAGCGGATACTTGTCGTATGTGCTCTTTCATACAACGCGGAAGACGGGTAAACGTACAGGCACGGCGGTGCAATTTATTTTTCCCGAAACCCTGTTCTTGCAGGGATCAAAAAATGAAACCGGAAGGACAGCCTGTCCTGTAAGACAGCGGCATTGAAAAAGACAGTATAAACACAAAAAGGGATTACGAAACAAACCGTAATCCCTTGATTTTACTGGTAGGCACGATTGGATTTGAACCAACGACCCCTACCGTGTCAGGGTAGTGCTCTCCCACTGAGCTACGTGCCTTCATGAAAGCCAAAACCTATCACCCGATGATATCCGTGTCAAGAAAAATTAGACACAGAACCCGTTATTTCCGCCCCTGACTGTTACCTAACGAATTCTGCAATATATTCAACCCGTGATATAGATAATGGAATCCGGATAAAACCGTCAATCCTGCAGTAAACCAGTAAAGTAAATTTTCGCTGAACAATGCGATTTTAATCTTCGGCTCCAGAAGGCTCAATATTACCGTGGCGATCTGGAACAGCGTCGTGCACTTGCTGACCAGGCTCGGCCGCATTTCAACATGAATATCTGTAATGGAAAACACCGCAATGCCGAGAACAATCACGATATCCCGGCTCAGCACAATGACCGCCAGCCATTCCGGAATAATTTCAAGAACCGCCAGGCAGACAAACGCGGATACCAGAAGCAACTTGTCGGCAATCGGATCCAGATAGGACCCCAACACCGTGCGTTTATTAAAACATCTGGCAATCAGGCCGTCCAGGGCATCGCTGATACCTGCGACCGTAAACACAACAAAAGCCGCAAACCGTAAATCCTTCAACAGCAGGATAACGAAAACCGGAGTTAATACGATTCTGCTGATGGTGATCAGGTTTGGGATATTTATGTCAAAATCTCCTGATTTCAATGCTGAATGACACATCCGTTGATTGTATAAATAACTGTTTTTTTATTTACAGCTGTATCCCGGAAATTCTATGCTGACCAACCCCATGAAGCAGCGATCAGGGAGACAGCGGTTTTCCAGAAAGAACAGGCGAATCGGAAATCAGATCGACAGTCAAGCCCTGCGGGTCAGTTTCTGAGATATTGATTCCGAAATCATCGTACGTTCTTAACATCAATGCCTGGGCAAGGTCTTTGGCTGTGCCATGGAACACGGCTTTTATCGTCCCTTCATTGCCGCTTATCGCTTTCAGCGCAACACGTTCAACGCCGGAAACCTCATTTAGTATTTTTCTGAACCTGACAAAATGCCCGAGTTGTTTGGTTCCCCGGACAATGATTTCGATGTCCGAGAGTTCGCCGTATCCGGAATTCCACACGGACATAATCTGAACCGCCAGATCATCAGCGACAAGAGTACCTGCGCCTGTCAGCGCTTCCAGGCATCCTGTTGACACGTCCCTGTTCACAGCTGCAAAGTGCTGATCCGCGAAAGCAATTTTTTCACCGGTACCGACCCGAAGGGCTTGCGCCGTCATTCGGCCCTCAAACGATCTGAGATCCCCGCCCATCATATTGGGTCCCGGAACGGCCTCGGATGTACCGATAATGACCACATCCGCCTGAAAATGTTCGCCCAGAAAAAGCGCCGTCTCTTCATCGGTTTTGGTGCTCCCGGCAGCATATCCGTTTTCCTTCCAAAGCGTTTCATCAGCATGGGATACGATCTGGAAGCCCTTATCGGCCATTTTCCGGGCCACCGCCTTTTCTGCAATGCTGATTTCTCCACCCCCGGTGGTTTTCCACCAGCATTTTGGCGCAAGGTCTTCCACATTGCGTTCGGCAATCAACAAAAGCAACCCCGGGGTATCCTTTTTTAAAGACAGGATTCCCAGACCGGATAATTGATCTCTGATTTTATCTTCAGACACCGTCGCCCGAATGAAAACCCGGTAATATGTATTCGCCTTTAACTGAGTCAGCACCTTGTAATCCTGAATAAAGTTATCGGCATCACGGTAAAGATACTTGTCCAGAATCTGAAACTGATCCACAACGGCTTGAGACGTTATGAGGCGGGATACGGTTTCTCCAATGGCAGCCACCAATCCGTTTGAAACAGCCTTATCTCTGGCGGCCTCAACATTATTTCCCCGGATACAGCCTGTGCCGATGACCTCAACCGTGTTATCAGCAACCGGTTCAGCAGCAAAGCCGCTGCAGAAGGTGACGAACAAAACGATCAGAGCAGGTACCAGACACAAGCAGCCTCTGCGCCGGATGTGAGACGATAATAGCATAAACCAACCTCCACCGCCTTTGAAAAGGTTCAAACACGTTGAACGACAAACGTCAGGATTTTCGGGTTAATACAAAGTCAGCGATATCAGACAGAATATTTCGGGTTATAGCAGGCTTGAAAACAGTCAGGGCTTGTTTTGCCTTTTGGATATGATCTGCAGCCGCCCGGCGGGTATACTCGATCCCGCCATATTTTGTTAACAATGTTAACAATTTTTCAAAATCCTGTATAGAAAAATCTCGGGCGTTTAATATCTTCTCCATGAACTTCCGATCGCTGGAATCGGCCCGTTCAAAAGCGACGATGACCGGAAGTGTCATTTTCCCCTCTTTCAAATCAGCTCCGATGTGTTTGCCAAGCACGGTCGAGTCCGCTGTATAGTCGAGCAGATCGTCCGCCATCTGGAACGCCATCCCGATATGATACCCATACGTATGCAGTGCCTCTTCCTCTATTTCGGAGGCCTGCGCGATGATGGCGCCCACCCGGCAGGCGCCGGAAACGAGTACAGCGGTTTTATTCCGGATCACTTCCAGATATTCGGATTCAGAAAGGCTGCTATCGTTTTTCCTTTGCAGCTGATGAATCTCGCCCTGTGACATCTTTTCGGTGATATCGGCAATCGTGCGAATGACTTTCGGGCTGCCGGTTTCAGCCGATATCGAAAGCGCCCTCGCCAGGAGAAAATCACCCGCCAGAATGACTGTTGCCGGATCCCAGATTGAATTGGCCACGGGCTTGCCTCTTCTCATGGATGCCCCGTCCACAACGTCATCATGCAACAGGGTCGCCGTATGCAGGTATTCAAACATGGTGGAATATTTTTTATCCTGATCGCCGTTATAGCCACAGATTCTCGCCGATAATATCATCAAAAGGGGCCGTATGCGCTTTCCTCCGCAAAACAGGATATGTCCGGCGACCTGGGACACAAGATCCAGACAAGGGCTTAAATGGCGCTTCAATTCGTCTTCGATACCGGTCAGGTCTTCATTTATTCCGTCCTTGATCTTATGTTTAAGCGGACTCATAAGGCTTCTCCTGAAAGATCATATTCGTAAGCATCCGTGATTCTGATTTTGACAAAATCCCCCACCTGCAGATTTTCACCATGGATATAGGTTACGCCATCCACTTCCGGGGCCTGAAACGAAGTCCTTCCGACAAAAAGGTGCTGTTCGGGATTCTCCTCAACCAGAACGTCCAGCACCTTTTCCACATGCTGTTGATTGATCTGCATGGCAATATCGCGCTGGCGCTTCATGAGTTCGTCAAATCGCTCTTTTGCCACGTGTTCCGGCACATGACCGCTAAGCGTGTGGGAGGATAAATCATCAAAATCCGAATATATAAATCCGCCCAGCTGATCAAACCGGACCGTTTCTATAAACCTCAGCAATTCTTTAAAATCCGCATCGGTTTCTCCCGGGAACCCGACCATCACGGTTGTCCGGAGCGCAGCATCGGGCACAACCGTACGGATGCTGTCATATAACCGGTACAGATCATCGGCCGTACATGGTCGGCCCATCTGTTTTAATATTCTGTCGGCGGCATGCTGAACCGGAATGTCAAAATACGAACAGATATTTGAATGGCGGGCTACAGTTCGGACGACCAAATCCGTGATACTGGCCGGATGCCCGTAAAGAAACCGTATCCACAAATGATCCGATATGCCTGAAAGCGCCTCCAGTACACACTCAAGACCGCCTTCTCCTGCCAGCTCCTGCCCGTAGGCCGTGGTGTCCTGAGCGACCAGGATTAATTCCCTGGCTCCTTCAGAGACCAGCAGACGGGCTTCGGATACGATATCCTTAAGCGGCCGGCTTCTGTGTCGCCCCCGAAGCCTGGGTATGATGCAGTAGGTGCAGTGTTTGCTGCAGCCTTCGGCGATTTTAAGATATGCCATATGAGATGGCGTCAGGGTCCGGGTTGAGCCCACCGGCTGAAAACCGATCGAATTGGGATCCGGCAGTACGCAGTGGGAACCTGCCGGTGGCGACGTAAGAATTTCACAAATTTTATCATAGGCGCCGGTCCCGAGAAATATATCCACTTCCGGAAGTTCGGCTGCAATCTGCTCTCCGAAACGCTCCGGAAGACACCCGGCAACCACAAGCGTTCGGCATACCCCATCGATTTTAAACCGGGCCATCTCCAGAATGGTCCGGATGGATTCATCCGCCGCCGCTTCAATGAAGCCGCAGGTATTGACAAGGATAACGTCCGCCTCTTCCGGCTTTTCGGTCACTATCCAGCCGGGTATCATCAGGCGGCTCAGCATGATATCACTGTCTATAAGGTTTCGCGCACATCCGAGGCTTATCAGATACAATTTCATCGTAAGTTCTTTAATCTCTCATTTAGTATGGTCCGCGCCACTGTATCCCCGAGGCGATCAGCTGTTATCAGTTGTCGAAGGAAATGTCAAAATGCTTCTGCCAACTTGTATCCGTCCATAAATCCGGATTAAAAAGTCGGGCACAAAAGATATTTCCAATCCTGAAGATGGGCGCAGAGATTGAAATAACCGCTTTTCACCATTGCTCAAGAAAAGCAGGCGTTGGATAACATTTTTTCTAACCTTTTATACGGATTACCTCCCGGGTGATCAGCGGCACTATCTCAAACAGATCCCCCACGATCCCGTAATCCGCTTTCGAAAATATCTGAGCCTCAGGATCTTTATTAATCGCCACGATGATCTTGGAAGTCGACATGCCCGCCAGATGCTGTATGGCGCCGGAAAGTCCACAAGCAATATACAATGCCGGCGAAACCGTTTTACCGGTCTGCCCCACCTGATCCGAATGCGGCCTCCAGCCCTCATCCACGGCAGAACGCGACGCGCCCACAGTGCCTCCGAGCAAATCTGCAAGCGCTTCCAGAGCTGAGAAATCCGCCCCCCCCAACCCTCTGCCACCGGAGACAATCACATCTGCCTCGGTCAGTTCGATTTTCCCGGTATCGAGCGTTTTTTTAACAAATTTTAACGCTGTTTTCCCCGGATTTACGGTGAACATCTCCACGGCCCCGATCCCTTCCGATCCGGATATCGAAACCGCATTGGGCCGGATGGCCACGATCCGGGGAGAGCCGTCCAGCAGCACATCCGCAAGAATTCTGCCGCCGTACACCGGACGGGTGGCGATGAGCTGATCCCCATCGAATCGAATCTGAAGTGCGTCCATGGCCACCGGCGCGTTGAGCCGGGCTGAAAGTCGGGCGGCCAGATCCCTGCCCCGTGTTGAGGCCCCTATAACCAGAACCGATGGCTGTTCGGATTCCACCACATCGGCCACCACGTTGGTATACACATCGGTCAGATAATTTTCCAGAGACGGATCATCGGCGATAATAATCTTATCCGCACCGTAAGCTTTCAATTTTCCGGCAATAGCATCAATTTCAGACCCCAGAACCAGCGCAGACAGGCTGCCACCCACTTCGTCCGCAATCTGTCGACCCAGGCTTAATGACTCATAAGCGACTTTTCGAAAAACGCCATCAATCTGTTCCGCAACAGCCAGTATAATTGTTGACATATGCATCCTCCCCATTTTTTCGGATCTTATAAAACTTTAGCCTGTTCGTGCAGGGCCTTAACCAGTTCAACCGCCTTTGCCTGATCTGAATCCCCTTGTATCATGGTGCATGCTGCCCGCTGAGGAGGAAATTTTACTGACACAATTTTTATTTTAGACCGGCCAATGGTATCGGCATCCAGACCAATGTCTCCGAGGGCTTTTATATCAATCGACTTGCGTTTGGCTTTCATGATTCCGGGCAGGGACACATAACGGGGCTCATTCAATCCCCGCTGGGTTGTAAACAGTGCCGGCAGGGGGGATTCGATCACCGCACTTCCTCCATCGACCGTACAATGGCATTGGATGCGGTCTCCTGAAATTTCCTGTTTAAACACCATGGACATATGCGGCATATCCAGAAATTCCGCCACGGCCGCACCCACCAGAAAATTGTCATTATCCACAGCGCGCTGCCCCGCAATCACCAGATCGAACTCAATCGATGACAGCACCGTTGAAAGTATTCTGGCAACCCCTGATCCATCACAGTTTTCAGCGGCCGGATCACTGATCAAAATTCCTTTA
>JAQWFD010000063.1 GCA_028704555.1 Desulfobacterales bacterium | reverse complement strand
TACAAGAACCTGGGACTCAAGGAGGTCCCGCTACCGAGAAAACGATATGCTGCAAAATGAGTAGTGACCACAAAAATCGCCAAGCCCCTGAATGACGCCAAACCTTGATCTAAATTGGCGAACTTGGGTTAAGAAATAAGGCACTGAAATAGTGATAGCCCGCCGTTGCCTTTACCTGAAAAACCACGTCACGCTGCTCAACTCGACCATCTGACCGTCGCTTTTGGCGCATCGAAATATTAATTTCAGCTTTTAGGTTGCAATAAAATTTTAAGAGCGTTATGCCCTCGATATCGCTTGCGGTTTTGGCGGTACGGCGACCGCGCTGGCCTGCAGTTTCCCGGCAGCTGAAATCGTGGGTATCGATTTATCCCACCCGCTGTTGGGTACGGCAAAATAAAGCTTCCAGGCCGTATTGATTTCAAAAAAAGGATGCGCAAAACATGTCGTAAGATGACCATTCATTTGATGCGGCATTGAACATCAATATAGTTGACATAGTGGGAGCTCCGCTTTAAATGCCCGATGAAATCGAGAGGGATCTAAAATCCGGTGGAATGCTCTTTGTTGCAGATCTGTGCCGGTCCTGGCTGTGCCTGGTGGAGAAACAAATACGGCCATGACCCTGGAGGAGGCAAAAAATCTGTTCGATCGGTTCAAGCTCCGGAAAAGTGTGTTTTCTTCTGATTTTTTGTGATGGCGATTCGAATCGAAAAAGAGGGAGTAATAAATGTGTGACAACCACAAAACAATCTCCGATCAGATTCAGGACTGTGTCCCCAATGATTTTTTCGATCTTATCCCGGGTTCACTTTTTGTAATAAATCTGAACGGTCGCATTGTCGACTGTAATGAGGGCGCCTGCGAAATGTTCGGGTACAGCAAAAATGAAATGCTTTACCTTCGATCCAAAGATCTCCTGCCGGGTGACAGAAATTATACTCCCCCGAATATTTTTACCGATTCCGTCGATTCATATATATGGTTAAGCTGTTTGAAAAAAAATGGCCACATTTTTCCCGTACTTTACAAGAATCGCATCGTTGTGGTCAACGGGCAAAGATTCGCGTTGTTCAATGTTGTTGACAAATTCGAGATAAATTTGGGATCCCAAAAAAATAAAGAATGTAAAAACTGTCTGGAAGAAATTCCTCATTCTCTTTGCATGAGCTGGGAAAAAAAAGGCGATGATTATCTTCTCGTGGGTTATGATAAGGTGACCGAACTTTATACCTCAGGAAAGATCTCAGGTTTTATAGGAAAAAAGGCCCGGGATCTTTACCAGAATCAATCAGACATTCTGAGCAATTTTGATCTTTGCATGCAGAAAAAAAATGTTCTCAGATTCGAATCTCCGTATTGTATGTTTTCGACCGGTGAAAATAAATATATGATAATCACTTATGTCTTTGTGCAACCAAACCTGGTGATTACCTTCTGTGACGACATAACGAAACGAAAAAAAATTGAAAATTTGTTGCGTGAAAGTGAAAAACGCCGCCTGCTTGCCCTGGAGGCAGCCAGTGAAGGAGTGTGGGAATGGAACATCCCGAGCGGCACAATTATTACATGTGCCGCCTATTTCAGTATGCTGGGATTCGGTCCAGATGATTTGCCCCTGTCAAACCCTGAAATCATAACGTCTTATGATGAATTTTTGGATTTGGTGCATAAAGATGACAGAAACGATGTTGACAAGCGTCTGCGCCACTGTATTTCCTGTAAGGAGCGCACGTGTGAAACGGAATTGCGCCTCAGGACCAAAACCGGCAGCTGGAAATGGATCCTTAAAAGAGGACGGGTGGTTGACTGGGACCCGGACGGGAACCCGGTTCGAATGATTGGCACGCATATCGATATCGATGAAAGCAGACGGGCGAAAGATGCGCTCAAACAAAACGAAGAACGCCTCAGAGCGCAATACATGGGCCATCCGCTACCGACCTATACCTGGCAACGGATGGGGAATGAAATTATACTCGTTGATTACAATACCGCTGCATATAAATTTACAAACGGACATATTGCAGAATTTATCGGCAGGAAAGCCCGTATACTATACAAAAAAAATCAGGAGATATTCGACACCATTATAAATACCTACGATGACAGAACGATCTATAAAGGTGAGACGCTCTACCGCATGTTCAGCACGGAAGATGAAAAATACGTCACTTTTACATGCGCCTACGTGGCGCCCGATATGGTTCTGGTATACATGGAAGATATTACCAAGCAACGGTCGGTGGAAAAAAAATTACAACGTTCGAAAAAAGATCTGCAGAAACTCACCGCACAGCTCATCACGGCAGAGGAAAATGTGCGTCAATCCATCGCGCAGGAACTACACGACAGTATCGGTCAATACCTGAGCTCCATCAAGTACGTTGCAGAGAAAAGCGTTGCCCAGATACATGCCGAGCATCCCGACAGCGAAGAGTCTTCTTTGAACACGCTTGTTCCGATAATCCAAACCGCAATTGACGAGGTGTCCCGAATTTCCATGGACTTACGCCCCTCGACTCTGGACGATCTGGGCATCATTGCTACCGTCTCCTGGTTCTGTAGAGAGTACCAGGCCGTTTATCCGTCGCTTGAACTGGCGAAAAATATCGAAATCGAAGAAAGTGACGTACCGTCTCCAATAAAAATAAATTTATTCAGGATACTTCAGGAATCCCTGAATAATGTCGGTCGTCACAGCCGGGCGACCTGTGTCCGTATCGGTCTTTTAAAAACAGAAAACAGGATTGAAATATTCATCACGGATAACGGAATCGGCTTCAATGTTCAGGAAAAAATCCACATCGGTCTCAATGGCCGCAGAGGCTTCGGGCTTTTCAGCATGCAGGAACGAACCAAACATTCAGGCGGTATGTTCTCCATTACGTCAATTCCGAAAAAAGGCACGACCATACGGGCATCATGGCCCGGCAAGTGATGCGCCATCAGCACGCCAGACCCTGTTTGATTGCATACGCCGTCAAAGCGGAGGCATTATGCAGATCAAGTTTTTTCATTAAATTATCACGGTGAGTCTCGACCGTGCTTGTACTTATACAGAGATAGTCCGAAATTTCTGCATTCTTATACCCCTCGGCAACCAGTTTGAGCACTTCCCGCTCCCTTTTCGTCAGCGCATTCAAGGCACCCCGTGGCTTTTTTGCATTTCCCATCAAGTATCCTTCGATGATTCTATCGGAAATGCCGGGATCAAGGTACCGTTCTCCAGAGATGACATGATAGATCGCACTCAACAGTTCTTTGTGGGAGGATTTTTTAAGCAGGTATCCATCGGCTCCGGCTTTAAGGCAGGCACGAACATATTCCTCTATTTTATGCACGGTCAGAATTAATACCCGGGTTTCAGGTGAGCAGACTTTGATATCACCGATGACATCCAGGCCGTTGGATTTGGGCATTGTAAGATCCATGAGGATCAGATCCGGTTTGAGTTTATCAACTATCCGGACAGCTTCGAGCCCGTCTCCAGCCTCGCCCGAGATCTCAAAATCCGGATTAGCCAAAATAAGAGATTTGATACCCTCTCTGACGATTATGTGATCTTCCGCGAGAACAACCCGTATCTTCTTTTGCATTGACTACCCCCTTGCCAGTGTCAGCAGAATTATTTCCCGTATCATCCAGAACGCTCATAGCAGTCTTCATGTGAGTTTATACCATCTCTGGTGGTATTAGATAAAAGAGCATTAAGTTTCTTAACTATTGGTATTAAATACGCTATAAACCGGGCGATGTAAACACTTCTCCGATATTCATCCTGCCTTTGTCTAAGGTCAATCAGATATGAAAATAGGGTCCTTTCAGATTAAATGTGGTGTATCGCCTCTATGTTAAAAAGATTTTTCCGGGTGTAAAACTTTTTTAAAAAGTTCTTCCTGAAATGTTTTGTCTAAGGTCAACGAAGGTCTTCATTTTTGAAGGTCTTCATTTTTGAAACTGAAAGGAGAAGTTTATGTGGAAACCGGAACGATGTGATCTTTGCGGTGAGTGTCTGGAGTCCTGCCTGTACCTCGGGTACGATCGTGAGCGGGCCAAAAAAGAGATGAAGGCTCTGGTCGACGGAAAGCACAGTGAGGTGCTGGACAGATGTATCACCTGCTGCGGGTGCAATACCTTCTGCACCAAAGGCGCCCGGCCATTCGATCTTATCATTCATCGAATGGAAGAAGAGGGATCTGAACTGACAAAAGGCTCTGCAACCGCCATTCTGGAAGTGTTTTGTTTCAACCTGGCAAGGAATTTCGTCCGAAAAACAAAAAAGGGTGCTCCGTGGATAAGTATTTGTTGTATGGAGTATTTCCAGCCGCATCTGTTTTCGGAAAGCAAACTCTTTGAGGGCGTAAACATCGTGGGCGGCGGTGATTATTTCTGCGTAAACGGTATGGTTCACGGTCGGCAGGATACGGCCGTATTTGAAAACATGCCGAATTATATCTCCAGGCTCAACAAATTGCCGACCGATGAAATTATTTTTTATCACGATGAATGTTACGCGCCATTTTTCAGTTATGCAAAGGAGATGAAACTGGAGCCGAATTTCAAGCCGGTTCATTTTCTGGAATGGCTCATCCGGGTGGTCAAGGAAAATTATAAAGATGTAAAAAAACTGGGGCTCAAATGTGCGATTCAGCTTCCCTGTTCCCTGCGATGCGGTCCGGATCGGCATATATGGATCGAGGAACTGTTCGATCTGCTGGGCGTTAAACTGGTGGAGCGTAAATATGACCGCAGAAATCAGATCTGCTGCGGTGCGGTACCCGGTTTAGGTGGAGGGGCCTCCGAAATTCTGTCTGAAAATCAGCAGTTTTCTCAGGATATTCGGGATAAAAACATTGCCGACGCCAAACATTATGGCGCTGATTCGATGATGCTCCTGTGTCCTTTCTGTTATGCGGCATTAGCCAGGGATGACAAGGGATCCGGGATTATGCCGTTGATGGCGGCCGATCTGGTCCGGATGGCGCTGTACGATGAAAAACCGACTGAGTATGTAACAGGATTGGAAAGGGGGTGGATCAATGAGTAAACAATTCAAAAAACTCTGTGAGCCTATTACGATCAATGGAATGGAATTGAGAAACAGAACCGCTCTTGCTCCCATGAGCGTAGGATACACCGAGGGCGATGATCTCATAACTCAGCGGCTGATCGATTATTATGCCCGACGTGCTGAAGGGCATACCGGATTGATCATATCCGGTGTTGCACCGGTGGATCAGGGGGGAAAATCCATTGCCTTCATGAATTCCATCTGGGACGACTCGTTTATTCCGGGCTGGAAAAAACTGGCTGATGCGATTCACGCAGCCGGCTCCAAGCTGGCAGCCCAGATCATGTTTGGCGGACTTGAGGGATTTCCCATCATGTCAAAAGGACAGCAGCTTTCTCCGGACGGCGGCATATGGAAGCTGATCGAAGAGTTGTTCCCCATGCATCCTGATTTGAACAAAAGCATGTTCTTAACCCGAAAGATTACGGTTGAAGAACTTAAAGCTCTCGTGCAGAAGTTTGCGGATGCGGCAGTCAGAGCCCAAAAAGCCGGCGTAGACGCAGTTGAAATTCAAGGATCTCAGGGATTTTTGCTCCAGCAGATGATGTCTTCGCATTTTAACCATCGTACGGATGAATACGGCGGCAGCGTCGAGAACCGGATGAGATTCACGGTCGAGGTCATCGAGAAGGTTCGGGAGGCCGTAGGCAAGGATTATCCGGTGTTATTCAGAATGGTTGCCAGCGAAGGTCTTGAAGACGGTATTACCGTTGAAGAAGCCAAAAAAATGGCTCAGATGGCGGTAAAAGCCGGTGCCGATGCCATTCATGTAACTACGGGGCGCGGCATTACGGGTGAGGGTATGAATGCCATGATTCCGATTGCTGAAATCGGCCCGGCCCCGGTTGCTAACCAGATTGCCGAAATTAAAAAAGTGATTGATGTTCCGGTGATAGGTGTTCAGTCCATCCGTACCCCGGAAGTGGCCGAAGAACTCATTGCATCGGGTAAAATGGATATGGTGGCCCTGGGCAGAGGGCTGATTGCAGATCCTGACTGGGCTTTAAAAGCCGAAGAAGGAAGATCCGAAGATATCAGACAGTGCATCGGCTGTAATCAGGGATGCATTGACAACCTTTTGACAGCCTTTTTTGTGGATTGTCTCCAGAATCCGGAAGTGGGACGCGAAAGAAAATATAAACTGGAGCCGGTTGACAATCCCAAAAATATTCTTGTGATCGGCGGCGGCATTGCGGGACTTGAAACCGCCGTTACGGCTGCTAAACGGGGTCATAAGGTCACGCTTTGCGAAAAGGACAACGTTTTTGGCGGACAGTGGAACCTGGCGGCAACCCCGCCGGGAAAAGATCAATTCAACGCTGTTGTGAACTGGCGCGTGCATGAACTCGAAAAAATGGATAATGTGACGCTCAAACTCAACACAACGGTCACCCCTGAATATGTGAAAACACTGGACCCGGATATCGCTGTTGTGGCAACCGGAAGCGTTCCGATTACGCCTCCCATTCCGGGGGCTGATAAAGACAATGTCTTCAATGTCCCTGACACCCTTACCGACAAAGCCGATATTGGAAAAAATGTCGCTGTTATCGGCGGAGGGGCCTGTGGCGTTGAAACCGCTCACTACCTTCTCGACAAGGGCAAAAAGGTAACCATCGTCGAGATGCTTCCTGAAATTGCCCGGGATGAGAAATTTGCCCGAAAGGTTTTCATACTGGAGAGCCTTGCCAAAAAGGGTGCAAACGTAGCTGTATCCTCGCCGGTTAAGAAAATTACCGAAGGCAATGAGCTTATTGTCAGCAAAAACGGCAAAAATGAAAGCCTGGGCAAATTTGACACCTTTGTCATGGCTTTAGGTGTCAAGTCTGAAAACAGTATTACAAAGTATCTTGAAGGCATGGTGCCTGCCGTATACGAAGTCGGTGACGCATATCCAAACGCCGCTAACGGGTTCTCTGCTATTCAGCACGCTGCTCTGATCGGACGAATGTTATAACTTTTATGCTGATTCGGTGCGGGCCTCTTGATGTGGCCGGGGGCCCGCAGCCTTTTTCAGTTTTTTGGACGATGAGAATGACTGAAAAGGCCGAGGATAATTGGATCCGATGTCTTCGAAATAATAAAGTTCGCCTGTTTCTCGTTTATCCCCTGAAAGACAGGCAACAGCATTGTCCGGTTCGTGACGAAAGCGCCGGTTTTTTCTGTCCCAGCTGAATCAGACGCATAATCTAAGGCTGGCCGCATGCTTGGGGTTCACTCAAAAACGATATATAGCTCAACTTCGGAGACAGTATGGTGTCAATCTTACGGACAAATTTTCCAGCCGTTTGGCAATATTCTATGCCATCTAAATGGCTTAATGAGTTTAATCGTATGCATGAAAAGGACGGACAGGTATGGCGTTGTTGACAATTGAAGAAGCAATTAAAGAGATTAAAGCCGGTCGAATGGTTATTCTGGCGGATGATGAGGATCGTGAAAATGAAGGTGATCTGACGATGGCGGCCGAAATGGTAACGCCGGAGGCCATAAATTTCATGGCGAAATACGGCCGGGGCCTGATATGCCTGTCCATGACCGGTGAGAAGATCGATTCTCTGGCACTGCCGTTAATGGTGGAAAACAACGAGTCCCGATTTGAAACCGGTTTCACCGTTTCCATTGAGGCCAGAGACGGTGTGACAACCGGTATCTCGGCAGCCGACAGGGCGACAACCATTCAGACCGCGATGGCCGATGACGCCAGACCGTTCGATGTGGTCCGGCCGGGGCATGTGTTTCCGCTCCGGGCGCGGGACGGAGGGGTGATCGTCAGAACCGGCCAGACCGAAGGGTCTGTGGATCTGGCCCGGCTGGCCGGATTGAAACCGGGCGGAGTGATTTGTGAAATTATGGATGAAGACGGCACCATGGCACGAATGCCGTCGCTTGAAAAGTTCAGTAAGGCGCACGGAATAGGCATTTGCACCATTGCGGACCTGATTGAATACCGGATGCGCAATGAAAGTTTTATCCATCGCGTGGCCGAGACTACCTTGCCTACCTCCTTCGGCGGGAAATTTAAAGCTATCGTGTATGAGAACGAAGTGGATGATTATCTTCATATCGCGTTGATCAAGGGAGAAATCAATCCGGAAAAATCAATGCTGGTACGCGTGCATTCGGAATGTCTGACCGGGGATACGTTTGGATCACTTCGATGTGATTGCGGGGAGCAGCTGCACGCCGCCATGAAAATGATGGAGAATGAAGGGGCCGGAGTGCTGTTGTATATCCGTCAGGAAGGCCGCGGTATCGGTCTGGTAAACAAAATCAGGGCCTATGACCTGCAGGATCGGGGATTGGATACGGTAGAGGCCAATCTGGAACTCGGGTTCCAGCCGGATCTTCGAAATTACGGCATCGGCGCCCAGATTCTGGTGGATCTGGGGGTCAAAAAAATGCGGTTGCTGACCAATAATCCGAAGAAGATGGTAGGGCTTCAGGGATATGGGCTCAGCATCGAAAAACAGGTGCCGATAGAGATCGAGCCCAATGAATTCAACCGGCGTTATCTGGAATGTAAAAAATTAAGAATGGGGCATACGCTTCAGTTGGTCAACGCATGAAAACGATGGGTCTGCTTCTGTGACAAACACATGGACGGACCGCGGCGCAGACCGATGCCGGGATTACAGCGCCGCAGATTCTTGTCTCATCGGACTGTTTTTTCTGAACTTACCCCCCAGCCAGCTTCATGAGACCCGTATCCCCCGGATTACGCGAATCATGCAAAATCGAAAAAAACACGATTTCTCGATAGTTAGAAATCTGGTAAAGCACGGAAGGGATCGGCCGGAAGATACTAAATTACTCTTGACAAGTAGCACATTAGGACCATAGATTATATTGTTTTAACGCATGGTGGGGAAAAAAACTTTTGTCAAGCCCATCCGAATAATAACGGATTGTCGGCAAAGCAGGCCGGTTTTCATTGCAGATTCCGTGCAGCAGAAAGGAAGACTCAGACGCTATGGAATGCCTCCAGATTCAAAAGACCCGGGATGAGAGTTTTATCCGCGTGGTTGAAGAACGCAGCGGGCAGCAGATTTCAAAATGCTACCAGTGCGGGAATTGCAGCGCCAGCTGTAATTATACATATGTTTATGACTATCCGGTACATCAGATTATGCGTCTGATTCAGCTGGGGCAGAAAAAACCGGCGCTTTCGTCTCAGGCGATATGGC
>JAQWFD010000062.1:2374-9307 GCA_028704555.1 Desulfobacterales bacterium | reverse complement strand
GATGGGACTTGCAATCGGAAAGAAAGGTGCCAGCATCAAGAAGGCATCTGACGCTTTCGGTAAGAAGGTCGAGGTCGTCGAATACAATCCGGACAAGGTCCAGTTTATCAGAAACTGTTTCCTCCCGGTCCAGGTACAGACCGTCACCTTCGAAGAGGATGAAGAGGAAAATACCGAAGTCGCCTACATCGAAGTTGCAGATTCCGACCGCGGTCTTGCAATCGGAAAAGAAGGCAGAAACATCATCAAAGCAAAGAAACTCGCGTTCCGCCAGTTTGATATCGCCAATGTCGAGCTCAAACAGGAAGAGGAAGAAGAGTCTGATGAGGACGAGTTATAACCTCATCTCTTTTTTGAGCGATTATCGTTCGCGGTTTGATTTATAAAAATCGGAAATGTGTTACTTTTCCGGATGTTTTTCCTGATATTCGGCTTCGGGACCCATTGCCAGAAGCTCCTCAAGTGTATTCACGTTTCTGAAACTTTCAAGATCTGGATCCACCGTTCGAAACATCTCCGGAGGTATCCGTTTTGTGTTCAGTGTGTTCACCATGTCACGCAGCGAAAGAGATTCATGATTTACGACATATTCCCTGAGGGCCGACACGCGGTAGACGGCATGCAGAGGTTCGAGATCGGTGTTCTCCCACTCGGGAATGATTGCGTCATATGCCCCGATGTTCTCAAACAGATATTGTACAATTGGTTTGTGGATGGTCGGCATATCGCACGCAGAAATGAATACAGTCTCCCCTCGAATCTCATCCAGGCCCGCTGAGATCCCGCCAATGGGTCCGAGCCCGGGTTTTTTATCCCAGGTGCATCTGACGATTCTTGGCAGTCCTGCAAAATGTTTGGTTTGCTTTTCATTTTTCGCGACGATGACGATCTCATCGACGATCCCCTCAAATGTCATGACGAGCCGGGAGATAAATGAACAGCCCTTGTATGAGAAAAAATACTTCTCGCGTCCGTTTACCCGCCGTGCCTCGCCTCCGGCAAGGATCATTGCTGATCTTTTTATCTGCATGACAGTTCCTCTTTGAAATGTGTCAGATTAACAATCGTTTCATTTACGGGTGTGGGAATGCCGTGTTTTCTTCCAAGAGTCACGATCGCACCGTTGATATGATCAACCTCGGTTTTTCGGCTGGCCGCGATATCCTGATACATGGAGCAGAAATGTGCTGCTGTGGATGGTATTTTGTTTGTTCTGAGGAATTCAAGATAGTCATCGGCTGTTTTCTGAGCAAGAACAACTTTTTCTGCGCGTGAAACCTCGAATGCCTCCTGAACAATACTGGTGATGATGTTCCATGCAGGTTTTTTGAGCAGTTCACCGTAGGGGCATTCCATGACCGCGCCGAGCGGGTTGAGCGAACAGCTGTATAACGCTTTTGACCAGATAACTCCTCTGATGTTATCGGTGGACCTTGCCCGCATACCTGATTTCGTGAAAATATCTGCAAGATTGTCTGCTTTTACGTCAGTTCCGCCCGGGAACCTTCCAAATACTGTCTCTCCTCCGTCGACTGATACAAATACTGCATTATCGGCTTTCCACTCAAATCCGGTTATGATCATTCCGCCAAGCACATGATCGGTGTATTCAGCGATGATCTCCTCGTTTCCAATGCCGTTTTGAAGGCTTACGACCTCTGCTTCGCCGAACAGATGATTGTACTGCTCGCATATCTCCCTTGTGGCTGCAGCTTTGGTGGATATGATAATATAATCCCAGGTTTCTTTCGGCGGAACACTCCCGCAGGGAAACTGGATGTTTTCCTCACCCCAGATCCCTGTCAGAAAAAAACCTTCATTATCTATAGAAGTGCTGCATCTATCACGGCATACTGCAAAAACCTCAACACATTTCGATAATTTTGCGGCTACTGACAGACCTACGGCCCCTGCGCCAAGTATCAATATCTTCATTTGTTCTTATTCTATTGTCTCTAGACCACATTAAAAGGAAGGTTTTTCTAAGACGTTTTTCCTCCGCTCACGGGTACAGAACAGATAAATCATGTCTAAATATTATACTAAAAAATTTTAAAGGAGCCTCAATGTATACAAAATAGAACTATTTTATATTTTAAAATACGATTAATTGATAATGGAGATACGCTAACATAATAGTATGCAGAAAAAGCTGATTCTTATTTTCATGGCACTCGTTATGTGTGTCATGGTAGTTTTTACCGCAGGATGCACCGACACCGGCAATGAGAATGCTACCGTTGAGATTCTCTATACCGGAGCAGGAACCATGCCGGGACTTCTCGCTACCGGTCAGATCGACGGTTACATCACCTGGCAGCCGTTTGTTGCTGTTGCCTTAGAGGGTGACATTGGAAAAGTGGTCTCCTACAGTCAGAATTTACCTCCTAAAGGGACCTGGTCCGATCATACCTGCTGTGTGTTCGGCGCTAACTCCAAGGCATTGGAAAATCAGGATGTTGCAGCAAGTCTTTCGGCTCTGATGATCGTTGGAAGCAAATACATCAACGACTATCCGGACAATGCCGCTGCTCTGACTGCAGACTGGCTTTTCTCAAGTCAGAACATGACCTACGGAAGCGTGACCGTCAGTTCGACCGATGTAATGAAGACCTCGATCCCGACGATCAAGTTCTCCAGCGAAATCACTGACTCCTGGCTGAACAGCAATGAGGCGTTCATTCAGTCCCAACGCGATCTGGGTATCGTTACCTCCAAGCTCGCTTCGACCACAAAGGACGAATCTGCCGCTCTTCTTTACGACTTCGGTCCGTATGATTCAGCAGTAAAACAGATCGAAACTGGAAAATTCATCAAACCGTCTGCGGCCTCGACGATCTCGATCGGATACCTGCCAAGCGATCATGATGCGCCCCTGTTTATTCTTCTTAAGGACTGGGAGTACTTCAAGAATACCTACAACTGTTATCTGAAACCGGTTACAGAAAAAACCGGCAAGATCACGGACGCCGAACTCTACATCAACGGTCAGAAGGTTACCGATGTCAAACTCGTCGAGGGAACAGGCGGACCTCAGCTGATGACCCTTCTCCAGCAGAATGCGATTCAGTATGCACTTGCCGGCACCCCGCCGTTTATCAGCGCAATTGATAAGAGTACCGGTGATATGAATCTCAAGATCCTCTCGCCCCTTATGCTTGAAGGCTCCGGACTTGTGGTTTCAACCTCTTCCCCGGCAAATGACTGGGACGGGTTTGTTGCCTGGATCAAGGCACGCAGCGCCGATGGAAAAAATGTGGTTCTTGGTGACCCCCAGCTCGGATCCATTCAGGACGTTCAGCTGAAGTCAGCTCTTGAATCTGCCGGCATAGACTACGTGGTCAAATCCGCGTAAGCTCACTCACATTTTTTCAATCTCTTTTTTTGAGATGTCTCTTAGGTGATGTATGCCTTAGCGTCAGGGTAAAACAAGTAACACATTTGATATCCTGTAAAATCTACATACATAAAAGAGGATGGTGAATACCAAAGATCATGAAATGGTACATTAAGCTGATACTCCCGGTACTTGTTCTTGTATTGTGGGAAGTAGCGGCAATTCTGATGAACAATGCATACATCCTCCCCCGGGTGGAAAACGTTCTTGCTGTTTTTCTGACGCCGTTTGCCGATCTCTATGGGTGCGGAAGCCTGATGGAAAACAGCTGGGTCAGTATTTACCGGGTAACGCTTGGTTTTATCATTGCCTGTCTGATCGCAGTCCCGCTGGGTATCATTCTCGGCCGGTATCCGGTCCTTGAACAGTTCTCCGACAGTCTGATCCAGATCCTGCGTCCGATCCCGCCTATGGCATGGGTGCCTCTCTCTCTCGCCTGGTTTGGTCTGGGTCTTACTCCTATCGTGTTTATTATCGTGATCGGGTGTATCTTTCCGATCCTTGTGAATACGATTGACGGTGTAAAAAGAGTGAAGAAAAGCTGGGTCGAAACCGCCAGGATCTATCAGGCAAATGAACGCCAGATCATCACGAAAGTACTCGTTCCGGCGGCAGGTCCCGCTATATGGAACGGGCTTCGTGTAGGTTTCGGGATTGCCTGGATGAGTGTTGTCGCAGCTGAAATGATGCCGGGGACCGTCTCGGGTCTTGGCTATCTCATCATGTACACGTACAACTGGGGTCAGGTCCAGATGGTTATTGCCGGTATGATCGCCATTGGAATCATTGGCATTGTTATGGATCAATTCTTCCAGTATGTTCTGCGGAAAAAGTTCGCCTGGGAGGTGCTTGACAAATGACCGATTGGAATAAAGTATGGGTGAAGGTGGAGGACGCCACAAAGACGTTCACTTCCCGGAAAGGTGACGTCACCGCTCTGGAGCATGTCGATCTTGAGGTCCACGACGGTCAGTTCGTCTGTCTGCTCGGTCCTTCCGGCTGCGGGAAAACCACGCTGCTTCGGATGATCGGGGGGCTTGATGTTCCGACCAGCGGAACGGTCTCCATCGATGGAAAGATCGTGGACGGCCCCTCGCCGAAAATGACGATGGTCTTCCAGGAATACTCGCTTTATCCGTGGCGTACCGTTGCGGAGAATGTGGGATTTGGTCTGGAGATGATGGGTGTTCCTAAAGAGGAGCGGACCGTCGAGGTGAACAAGCGTCTCGCTCTGGTAGGTCTTACCGGATTTGCCGACAGCTATCCCTATGAGCTGTCCGGCGGCATGCGCCAGAGAGCTGCCGTTGCCCGCGCCCTCGCCTCAGATCCTGCCGTCCTGCTTATGGATGAACCCTTCGGCGCGCTCGATGCGCAGACCCGCAATAAAATGCAGCGTGAACTTCTCCAAATCTGGGAGGAAACCAAAAAGACGATTCTTTTCGTTACGCACAGTGTTGATGAGGCGGTTTATCTTTCTGACAAAATCGTTATCCTGACTCCCCGTCCGGGAAGAATATATGAAATATATTCAAATACTCTGCCCAGGCCGCGTGATCGGACCAGTGTGGAGTTTGCGAAACTCAGAAAAGATGTGCTCGCCGAACTCGAGAAATTAGAAGGGGAGAATAAGAACATTTAATATGGTTTCCAACCAACCTAATTTGCACATTTAAGAGAGCTAGGAGTAACTAAAAATGGTAAGAAAGCCAGCACGAATGTATAATAAGCTCGCCAAGAAGGCATACTGCCGCCGTGAATATATGGGCGGTGTACCGGGCTTAAAAGTTGTAACGTTTGATATGGGAAATCTTTCTGACGAGTTCCCGGTCGCAATCCATCTTGAAGCACTTGAAGCATGCCAGATCCGTCACACGGCAATGGAAGCTGCACGTATCAACATGAACAGACGTCTGATGAAAGATATTGGTAAAAACAATTTCCACTTAAAGATCAGAGCATACCCTCACCACGTTCTCCGTGAACACAAACAGGCAACCGGAGCCGGTGCAGACCGTATTTCTGAAGGTATGAGACTTGCATTCGGCAAACCAGTCGGAACTGCAGCCCGTGTTGAAGAAAGACAGCGTGTTTTCACCGTCTGGACAACCCCGCAGTATGTCGACCAGGCAAAGGATGCACTGCTCCACAGCGGATACAAACTTCCGACCCCGGTCCGGGTAATCGTTGAGAACTAAGGCTTTTTGCCTAAGCTCTCAATTTCTGATACTTTTTTGTTGAGACGGTATGGTGTTTGTGATTTTCTGCAGGATACCGTCTGATTCTAACTGCTGACTCCTCGGAGACTAGTTCGTGGATTTTTCCCGGGGTGGGTTCGCTCCGTAATTTACCCTGGAAGAGAAAACTATAATGCTATCCTGCAGCAAATTTTAGGATTATGTTTGATCTGTTTAAAAAATCGAAGTCTTCGTCCAATGTGCCGGAGGTTGAGGATGATGAGTACGATGAGGGAAATGTTGTCATCTGGGAACGGTACAACACCGAGACCGGTGAGGTGGAAGAGACACTTGAGCTGGAATGCCATGACGAAGACGGGCTTGAAGCGATGGAAACGCTCACTGATGTGAAGAGACCAAATGGCGAATGGCAGGGGTATCGATATGTGTACCTCTCAAACGGCATAGAGAAACATATCCGTCCAAAGAATAATACTTACCCCTGATTTTATACGCATTCTCTCTTTTTTAATAATGGATCATCTGCCGGAACCGTTCTTCGGAAATATGAACAGATCGAACAGTTGAAAGAATAGGAATGGTGAAAAAAATCTGCTGGGGTGTAACGGAGTAAACATTTTTTTTTTGATAGTTATGAGGTGAAATTGGGTCACTCCATCCGGGGACGTGTATTTGTTTTAACCTAATGAGGATATTTATATTATTGGTGCAGTTTCAATACTGAATAGCAGGAGTAAGAAAATAATTCTGCAGAGCAGAAAGGATGCGGGCAAAAATGGGAATATACCGATATCAGAAAGTGGATGCGTTTACATCGGATACATCAGCCGGTAATCCGGCTGCATGCATTTTTTTACAGGCAGACCAGTCTTTGTCAGAAGAAGCAATGCTGGAGATCGCCAGACATCACAAAGGTTTTGTTTCAGAAATGGTATACTGCCAAACGCACGGCGGTGTTTCTCTCACCTACTACTCTTCTGAATGTGAAGTGAATTTCTGCGGGCACGGGACGATCGCATGTATGTATTCCTTAGTTAAAAACACGGCCAGCCTTTCTGCATGCAGTGAGATCCCGATCCATACAAATAGAATGGGGCAATTAACCGTCTATAACAGGATCGCCGATTTGGACGCTGTTTTTATCTCTGCTCCCGATCCGGTGTATATCGCTTCGTCTCTGCGATCAGCGCAAACTGCCGCACCCTTGAGTTTGTGCGATGAAGACATAAGCCGGGAATTGCCGATCGAGCTCATTGATGCCGGATTGCGCACATTAATGGTGCCGCTGAACTCGATCGAAAAACTCCTGTCCGTGTATCCAAATGAATCAGGTCTGAAGGA
>JAQWFD010000062.1:0-2274 GCA_028704555.1 Desulfobacterales bacterium | reverse complement strand
CTTCAGTTTCAGGATAATTCCATGCTGTTTGGCGGCAAAGCCACGATCCGGATCGACGGCGTGTATTATTATTGATCAGGAAATCTGCGCATAAAATTCCAAAAAGAGGCTCTCCGTAATACGACCTTGCATATCGATCAAACATTCATAAAAGAAGAAGCCGTCGGAGGGACTTGAACCCTCGGCCTGCTGATTACGAATCAGCCGCTATACCGCTAAGCCACGACGGCGCACTGTGTGCTTAAACACATTGCCTGTTAGACAATAAATAAGTTATTGATTTATGAATATCCCTGAAGGGTCGGCGTATCCGTTCCTTCGGCATGCGCCCCGTTTGTTATCTTTCCAAACTTCGTCTCGTACTCATTCACGCTCTTCTGCAGAGCTGCAAGAAGTTTCTTCGCATGTGTCGGGCTGATCGCAACAACGGCCTTTGCTTTTGCCTGATTTGCCATCGGGAGCTGATGTAAAAACATCATCGTGAACTCGTCATCCTTGAAGGCGATCTGAATCATATTACTGTAGACCGGGTCAAGGTTCTGAGGTATCTGAATGTTGAGTTCGTTGCCTGCCATAATTATTAATAGTGTGTTAAACGAACTTATGTTTATGGAGTCATCATGCCGGACAAAACGATCTCTGTAACAGATGTGGTGAAAGCAGGCACCTGTCCCATGCAGCTGTACCTGGCAAAATCCGTCGATATTCCCTACGAAGAGCCGATCGCCTACACAGTTGCAAAACAACTTTCCTATTATCTTGGTGATATCCTCTCTGCCGAGGATGTCTGGGAAGAGGGGCTGAAAAATATGGTTCCCGAGGATCAGCCCGCGCTCTCGTACCTGGAAAAAATGGTCGCCGCCTGCAGCAAGGTGACCTGGCGCCAGGCCGAACGGTATGATGTATCTGTTTATTCTGAAAAATACGGGATCTACGGGAAGGTCGACCGGTTCTTTGATGATAGTTTTTCTCTGGTAAAAAGCGGCGAGGCGCCCACCCGGGGAGTCTATCTTCACGACCGCCTCAGAGTGATCTGTTATGCGGTCTGTCTTGAAGAGATGTTTGGAAAACCCTTTTACGGCCGCGTTGAGTATCTGGGTTCGGGGACGATACGCAGTGTCGTTATAGAACCCAAAGACCGCCGCGCACTATTTCTTGCACTAAGGGCCGCAGAAAAAGTGCTGAACGGAGGGATACCGAAAGTCGTCCGCGGCCCGTACTGCGCCTGGTGTAAATTTGTCGAGACCTGTTCAGCCGTTGAAAAACCCAAATCTCTCTTTTCCAAAATGATGTCAAAGGCATAACATAGATATTCTGAGAATAAAAGATACTAAGATAGTAATGACCTTTGAACTCTCCGAAGATATTCTCGAAGCAATACTCAATACCGGAAAAGAGACGGTTAAGGTCTCAAATCTGGAAAATCTGGCAAACGGTGATACCGAAGGACTCAGCAAAGCGGTCTCCTGTCTGAAAGAAAAAGGCTATGTCACCGAGTCGTCCGGCGGGCTTTCACTTACTGACAAGGGTTCAGTCAAGGCTGCCCAGGTGGCGCGCAAACATGCCGTCCTGACAAGTTTTCTTACCGATGTTCTAGGCACCGAACCTGATCACGCATCAAAGGAGGCCTGCCTCATGGAGCACAGCATTTCGGCAGAAACGATCGAACGTCTCGACACGTTCCTGGAAACACGCGGTCCTGCAGGAAACAGACCCGGCCGTGAAAGAGGATGGGGAAGGCGCGCATCCAAACCAGAAGAGACGAGTCCAAAGGAACATGAAGGACATGCCGGACTGACAAAACGAAATCCCATCATCTCTCTCTCCGAGTGCGAGGAAGGTTCTCTCCTGCACGTCTCCATGATCCGGTGCTTTGCAAAACACAGCAGGCTCATCGATCTCGGCGTCATCCCCGGAGAACTCATCACGCTCAGGCGAAAACTTGACAATCACGCGGTCGTGATAACCGTGAAAGGATGCGACATCGCATTAAGCCCCGAGGTCGCCGAGAATATCATGGTCGAGCGGTGCAATACCCAATGATGCGCCGGGCCGTCCTGATCGGCAACCCGAGTGTTGGCAAATCACTCATATTCAATCATCTGACCGGGCTCGGTGTCGAGGTGAGTAATTATCCGGGTACTACCGTCGGCCTGATGTCAGGCCTCGTCCGGTACAACGGAACGGAGTTTTCCCTTACCGATCTTCCCGGGATCTACTCTCTCTCGGGAAAATCCGATGAAGAAAAACTCGTCCGGGAATATCTCATCACCG
>JAQWFD010000061.1 GCA_028704555.1 Desulfobacterales bacterium | reverse complement strand
GAGTCCCGCCCGTTGCCGGCGTACGACATGGCGCGATCCGGGGAAAAGATGTCGGGGCCATGAAGCGTTAAAAAGCGCAAACTGTTTGAGGCTTGCCGAGTTTTTGCGCTTTAGCTTCATGGGCCCGGCATCCCCCGGATCGTGCTGGAGAAGCCGGCAATGGGCGGGACTCAGCGACATGGTGGCCGCAGCTATGATCAAGCCCTGAATTTCATTGAGATGTTGCTTTTTAAAATACAATGAGCATTTTTAACCCATTGTTATATCAATAATAACATGATTATTTTGATCATAAATTCTGAATTTTAAATGAAAAGGGCATGAGAAAACAAGCTGTTTCAATGAAGCCGTCTATGCCGGAAAAGGAAAAAATATTCCTTTCACGCCGCGAAATACTTACTGCGATCCGGATTGATTTTTCGCAATACCCGCCTCAGCACGACCTGTTCAAACGACTGTGTCCGATAATTTTCGGTGACGCTGTCAATGTGCGTAACGATTGGCGACAGGAAGGCGTATGGATAAGCTCCCAAAATAAAACCCCCCATCGTTTCCTGTCATGGCAGGCGCTGGGTGACTATCTGTACGATGCACTCCGGTCTTCGATGATCCCTCTGGAAAAACTGTCAAAAATCTCCGGAATGGTATTACAGATCCCCGCTTTCGTGGGATACGAAACGGAAAACGGGGAGCCGGGTATCTGGGTCGAAATGGATATGCAGGATCTGCGGTGCAGGCAATGCGGCCAATGCTGCCTTAACCTCAACTATCATAACGAGTGCACCCGGGAAGATTACGAGGTATGGCGGAAGCTTGGCAGAACAGACATCATGGATTGGGTGGGAATGGCCGATGAGAACGGAAAATCAGTCCCCAGGCATATCTGGGTATATCCCGGCACCAACCTGTATGCCAGGGTGTGCCCGTGGTTAAAAAAAACAGATGGAATAAACAGCTACACCTGTCTGATTCACGATGTAAAACCTGAAATTTGCCGTCAGTACCCGGGAACCCGAAAACATGCCTTCATGACTGGCTGTCCGGGGTTTGAAACATAGCGTCCCCCGCCACCCGCTGCCTTTTCAGTTTTTCCGTACCATCTCCGGCCAGTGAATTCATCAGGCAGACCGTCCAACTATCAATTATTTCTATCCGTTTCATTCAAGACATTGATATTTCCAAATTGACAAACTCCGCTCCGGCCTATAAAAGGGACGAATGATCCGGATCATGTCCGCATCATTGCGAGTGCTATTTTGACGCTCGTATTTTATTTCAAAAGGAGCCGGCATGCCTGAATCCGTAATTTATTTTGATAATGCGGCCACCTCATGGCCCAAGCCTGAAGACACCCTCAAAGCGATGGAACATTACTTTCATTGCATCGGGGCCAGTCCGGGCCGATCCGGCCACCGCCTGGCGATTGATGCCGGCCGGGAACTGGTCGAGACCCGGATAACTCTTGCCAGGCTGTTCAATATCTCCGATCCGCTGCGCATCGTCATTGCCAAAAATGCTACCGAAGCGCTTAATTTTGCCGTATTCGGGCTTCTTAAGCCGGAGGATCACGTGATCACTTCGAGCATGGAACACAACTCGGTCATGCGGCCGCTCAGAGAAATGGCATCCCGGGGCATGCAGCTTTCCGTAATCCGGTGCTCCGCTGCCGGCGAACTTGACCCGAAGGATATCGCCGACGCCATTCAACCCAATACCCGGGCCATTTTTCTGACCCACGCATCCAATGTCACCGGAACGATCATGCCGGTAGCGGAAGTGGGAACCATCGCAAAAGAGCACGGGCTGGTGTTCTGTGTGGATGCCGCTCAGACGGCCGGGACGGTTCCCATCGACGTAAGCGCCATGAATATTGACCTGCTGGCCTTTACCGGCCACAAATCCCTGTGTGGTCCCCAGGGAACCGGGGGGCTTTACATCCGAAAAGGTCTGGACAAAGAAATTTCTCCCCTTGAAATGGGCGGCACCGGCAGCAGATCCGAATTTGAAGCTCAGCCGGATTTCATGCCGGACAAATATGAATCCGGCACACCGAACACCATCGGCATATTCGGTCTGGGAGCCGGGGCCCGTTCCGTTCTGTCCAGAGGGGTTGAGCATATCCGCGATTCGGAAATGGCGCTGACCACCATGTTCATTGACGGACTGGACGCCATAACCGGAGCAACCGTTTACGGCACCCGAAACAGCGAACAGCGGATTTCCGTGGTCTCCTTTACCCTTACCGTAAAAAGCCCGTCCGATCTGGCCCTTGAATTTGACGAAGCCAGCAATATCATGTGCCGACCGGGGCTTCACTGCGCGCCATCGGCACACAGAACCATCGGCACTTTTCCGGAAGGAACGGTCCGGTTTGCCTTCGGATACTATAATACAAAAGATCAGGTGCAGACCGCGCTGAACGCCATAGACAAAATTACAACGCCAACAAAGAGGTAACCCCCATGCCAATCATCGTAGACGCCCGGGGCTTAGGATGCCCTCAGCCGGTAATCAACACGAAAAAGGCGCTTGAAACTGCTGACGCCATAACCGTAATTGTGGACAACCCCACCGCCCGGGAAAATGTCAGCCGTATGGCGAATTCACTTGGATGCACTGTATCTGCGGAAGAAAAAACAGACGGGATATATCTCAGCATCCACAGACAGTTGTCAGAACCCGGACAACTCTCAACCGCTTCAATTTCCGGCCGGAAAACTGAGCCGGACATCGCCTGTACTTCCGGACCTCTGGTGACGGTCATCTCAGCTGACCAGATGGGCAGGGGTAGCGAAGAACTGGGTTCTGTGCTGATCAGAAGTTTTATGCACACTCTGGGAGAAATATCCCCGATTCCCGATGTCATAATTTTTTTAAACACGGGGGTCAATCTGACCATAAAATCCTCCGAGGTTCTTGAGGATTTAAAAGAACTTCAGGCAAAAGGCGTACGTATCCTGGTGTGCGGAACCTGCCTGAATTATTTCGGACTTACCGATCAGCTCGATGTCGGAATGGTTTCCAATATGTATGATATCGCCGAGGCAATGTTCTCTGCCGGAAAGCTGGTGACCCTCTGAATGACCAGCCAAACTATTATGTTGCCCTGTTCAGTTCGGTCAATCATACCCTGATGGCGGAAAAACTGCTGAAAAAGGAGCAAATGCCCTATAAAGTCATTCCTGTCCCCAGACACATCAGTTCAGACTGCGGGGTGTGTATCCGTTTTCTAAAAACGGACAAACCACACATCGAGCGGCTTCTCAGCGATCGGGTGGCGATCGATGCCATCTGCCCGTTATAGCGCCCGGTACGCCCGTCGATCAGTCAAACAACCCGAAGTGAATGCCGCCACAGACAGCCCCATTCCCGCATCCTTCTGAAATTTTGCTTGAATTTCAATTCCAAATAATATAATTAGCAGGTGATTATTCAGTCTATCGGCCTTATCTGTTTTTAGTGACAGCCTTTACAAACAGATAACATTTTAACTTTAAACCAAGGGATACAACCATGAACGAAGGGGACTCGGGCAGTAGTCCTTATCACTTATGCAGACAATCTGGTTGCGATTATAACCAATCGTTTTTCCCGTCTAAAGGTATGCAGGCATACGAATCCCGCCTCACACACGCCGTTGATCGCTAAGGTGTAGGCATCTTTCGTCCGGCTTGTTATCCCTGCGATGGGAAACAGGAACGGAAGGAGATGCTCGATGACTCCATTAGAACAAGAACACGTATCACCTTTTCCGTCTGCTCCAGAGGATCAATTTGGTACTATAGAAGCACTGCGTGAGCTGCATCCGTCTGACATCGCTGAAAAAATTGAATTTCCCGTTTTGCCGGCCCAGCAGATTATCGAAATTCTGCTTCAGATCGGAAATGGCAAGGCCATTGAGGCGTTTGAACAGCTTACGATTGAAACTCAGCAGGCATGCCTGGAAACAGGCAACGCCCGGACCATGCTCCGATTCATTGAAAACATGGGGCCGGATGATCGGGTTGATTTACTCAAACGGGTGGATGAAGATATCCGCGAAGCAATGATGCCGTTGATTGCTCAGGCGGAACGTAATGAAATCCGCCAGCTCTGGAATTATGAGGAAGGCACAGCCGGTTCGGTCATGACAACCGAATATGCTTATCTGCCCCAGGACATTACCGCACGGACCGCCCTGGAGCGATTGCGGTTGCAGGCACCGAACAAGGAAACCATTTATTACGTCTATATCACCAATTCAAATCGTGAACTGCTGGGCATGATCACTTTACGGGATCTGATCATGTCAAAACCCCAGGCGGAATTATCCGCTATCATGCAAAGCAATGTGATTTCGGTTGCCCATGGCATGGATGTTGAAGCCGTTGCCCGGCTGATTTCCAAATACGATTTTCTCGCCGTTCCGGTGGTCGATCCTCAAAACCGCCTGCTTGGCATTATTACGGTTGACGACGTCATTGACATTATCAGCGCTGAAAATACCGAAGATTTCCAACTCATTTCCGGGGTTGTACCGTTTGAGGAAAGCTACTTTAAACGCCCACTGGTCAAGCTGTTCTGGAACCGCTTTCTGTGGCTGGCCATACTGCTGTTTACTTCCGTTTTGTCAGTAGCCGTGATGCAATGGCATTCGGCCGCCCTTCACCAAATGATGGCGCTGGCATTTTTTATACCAATGGTAACCGGGACATGCGGTAACGCAGGAACCCAGTCCGCCACGATGGTGGTTCGCGGCCTTGCCCTGGGCGAAATTCAGTCCGGAGACATAATCAAGGTATTCTACCGCGAGCTGCTGATGGGGCTTGCCCTGGGATGCGCGTTAGGTATCATGGCCTATTTTCGTGTCGCCCTGCAGGATAACAATACGATGCTTGCGTTCATCGTGGCCACCGCGCTTCTGGCCACCCTGCTGACAGCCAATCTGACCGGTGCACTGATCCCGATTTTTCTTAAAAAAATGAAACTGGACCCGGCACTGACTGCCGGCCCGTTTATCGCGACGATCATTGACGCAGTCGGCATCACTATTTATTTTCAGATCGCCATATTATTAATGAAAATATTTTAGAGCAATCCGCCCGGCTGGTTCTCAGACCTGATGGCGTCATCCTGCGTCATGGCACATCAGGCCTGAAACATATCAGCGGCATGACATGTGCGGCCGACCGAATGCTTTTCTGCTTAGCACCCGAATCGAACTTGAATAAAATCCGGCGGAGGGTTCAAGGACAATGATGAGCCGCAAACCACTTCGAAAGGATAACTCATCAGAAGCGCAGTCGACATGCAGGATACGTTTCAATCGTTCCGATGACGGCACGCTGATTGTTCAGCTGTCAGGAAACTGGCAAATCGGCCAGGCATCGCCATCCGGCGACGAGCTTCGCCAAGAGCTGAAGCGTGCGCCTCAAGCACGCCATATGGCCTTTGATACACAGGATCTGGCCGGATGGGATACCGGGTTGCTGACCTTTCTGGTCAGGATCAGTGATATCTGTTCGCAGACAGGCATCCAGACGGACCTGAACGGATTGCCACAGGGAGTACAACGGCTGCTGGCACTGGCCTCAGCCGTTCCTGAAAGAAAGGGGGCAAGAAAGAAACCCCAACGTATCTCTTTTATTGCCGGAATCGGAGAGGCGGCCATCGGGTTTGTCCATTCAACCCGGGAAATAACGGACTTTATCGGCGAAGCGTTCATTTCCTTCGCCAGGCTGGTACTCGGAAGGGCCCGGCTGCGCCGCTCGGATCTGTTAGCTATCATTCAGGAATGCGGTGCCCGGGCCCTTCCCATTGTCACGCTGATCAGTGTTCTGGTTGGACTGATTCTTGCGTTTGTAGGCGCCATCCAGCTGAAAGTATTTGGTGCTCAGATTTACGTGGCGGATCTGGTAGGCATCGGCATGGTTCGGGAGATGGGAGCCATTATGGCCGGAATTATTATGGCCGGCCGCACCGGCGCGGCTTTTGCGGCACAGCTGGGAACCATGCAGGTGAATGAAGAAATCGATGCGCTCAAAACCCTGGGGATTTCCCCTGTCGAATTTCTAGTTCTGCCACGGTTGATCGCCCTTGCGCTGATGATGCCCCTGCTGTGCGTCTATGCGGACCTGATGGGAATCATCGGAGGACTGATTGTCGGCGTGGGCATGCTCGACCTGAATATAATCGAGTACTGTAACCATACCCGGGAAGCGGTCAGCCTGAATGATTTCTGGATCGGCATTTTCATGAGCGCCGTATTCGGTGTTCTCGTGGCTCTCGCCGGATGTCTTCGGGGCATGCACTGCGGTCGAAGCGCATCTGATGTCGGAGATGCCGCCACATCGGCCGTCGTAACCGGCATCGTCTGCATCATCGTTTCCACAGCAATCATCACCATCATATGCGATGTCATCGGAATTTAGCGCCCTTGCGGGCGGACTGAAGAGCGCTTCGCTTGAGGACCGCTATCGCTTGAGGAGCACTTCGTTTGAGGCAAAAGAAAAAAAACAAAACATTTTTATTGGACTCGATCATAACTTGGGCCATAGTTCTGATTACGACTTACGACTGTCACCCGGAGACCGAAAAATGCCAGAACCCCACATCATCGTTTGCGATCTCGAAATGGCCTATGGTGATTTTGTCATTCAGCGTGATCTCAACTTTACCATTTATCGTGGCGACATCTTTATTATTATGGGTGCAAGCGGCTGCGGAAAAACGACCCTCATGCACCACCTGACTGGTCTCAAGGAGCCGGTCGCAGGAAAAGTTTTTTACGGCGATGTCAGTTTCTGGGATGCCGAACCGGATCAGCAGAAGCAGATCATGAAACGTTTTGGCGTTCTTTACCAGAGCGGCGCTCTCTGGAGCTCCATGACCCTGGCTGAAAACGTCGCGCTGCCCCTGGAAGAATATACCGACCTGAGCCCGGCCGCCATCAGAGAGATCGTTTCATTCAAACTTGCGCTCGTTGGCCTGGCGGGATTCGAGGATTTTTATCCATCCGAAATCAGTGGCGGCATGCACAAACGGGGGGGGCTTGCCAGAGCCATGGCACTGGACCCTGAAATCCTTTTTTTTGACGAACCGTCGGCCGGACTCGATCCGGTCAGCGCCCGTCTGCTGGATGATCTGATCCTCGAACTCAGGGACAGTCTCGGTGCCACCGTCGTGGTGGTCACACACGAACTGGCAAGTATATTTGCCATCGGAAACAATTCCGTGTTTCTTGATCCTGAAACAAAAACCATCATCGGCGCGGGAAACCCGAAAACCCTTCTTGCCGAATCAGACAACCCTGCCGTTCAGCAATTTCTCACACGGGGTAAAAGCGGGAAAAATGAGGTGCCATTATGAGCAGACAGCCCAACAGGACGTTGATTGGCGGCTTTGTCCTGGGAGCAATCGTCCTGGCGGTTACCGCCGTGTTGTTTTTCGGCAGTGGCCGGTTTCTGGTCAAACGATACCCTTTTGTCATGTATTTCGATGGCTCAGTACAGGGACTTTCCGAAGGTGCGCCGGTTGTCTTCAAGGGCGTCAAGATCGGCACGGTTACCGGAATCGAGCTTCGATTGGAAGGCAGGGAAATGAATATCCGGATTCCGGTTTTTGTAGAATTCGAACCGGAAAAAATCTCCAGCCCCCACGGCATCCGGGATTTCAGCAAAAAGCTCATGGAAACAGATGTTCACCAAAGGATCAGCATACTGGTTGACAGGGGGCTCAGGGCGCAGCTTGGCCTTCAGAGTGTGGTTACCGGCCAGCTTCTGATCAACCTGGATTTTCATCCGGACAAACCGGCGCGGCTGATTGGAATCGATACGGAATACCCGGAACTGCCCACCATTCCGTCAAGCTTTGAGGAAATTTCCAGCACGATCCAACAGCTCCCCATTCAGGAGCTTGTCAGCAAACTGATCCTGGCGATCGAGGGAATCGAGCGGGCTGTAAATTCCCCCAAACTGACAGAAGGAATGGACAGTCTGAACCTGTCACTGAAAGAGATGGGCAAATTGGTCCGTCATATTGATAAACGGATTGATCCACTGACAGATGGTATTGAACTGACACTGAACGATACACGGAATCTGGTCCGACATCTCGATGATCAGATCACTCCACTGGCGTCGGGGATCGGGAACACCCTTTCAGATACCAGAAATCTGATTTTACATCTCGACGGAGAGATTGAGCCCCTGGCCTCCGGCCTCCGGCTCACTTTCACGGAAGCCCGGGCAAGTCTGATACAGGCAAGGGAAACCCTTCTGTTATTTCAAGGAGTCATTGCAGAGGACTCCCCCATGGGCTATCAAATTAGCCGATCATTGAAAGATCTTTCATCTGCTGCCCGTTCCATTCAGGCATTGACAGATTATCTCGAAGAGCATCCGGAGGCCCTGCTTCGCGGAAAATCATCACCAGGAGGTCCATAATGCCCAGAGTCATTTTATGTCTGATTACCAGCGCATGTCTGCTGATTCCTGCAGGATGTTTCAATATCGGAAGCAACACCCGGCCGGCAAACACCTATTTTATGCTGAGCCCGGTTACTGCCCCTAACCCCGCGCTCCAGAGCGGCAGCGCCGGACAGGCAGGTGTTATTGGCGTCGGCCCGGTTGAACTTGCCACATATCTGAACCGGCCGAATATCATGATCCGGATCAACAGAAATGAACTCCGGGCAGCTGACTTTGCCCGATGGGCTGAACCCCTGACAGACAACTTTTCCCGCACACTGGCTGAAAATATTTCCATACTGGCACCAGAAAACCGGATAATTATGTTCCCCTGGAATCGAACCCAACGCACAGATTATCAAATCAGCGTCAACGTGATCCGTTTTGACGGCACCTTCGGCGATAACGTAACCCTTATATCGCGCTGGACGCTTTCAGAAAAAAACGGGGAAAACATCCTGCTCAGCAGGCAATCGACCTTCAGTGAGCCCCTGCCCGATAGAAACTATGCAGTCATGGTCTCTGCCCTGAGCCGTACACTCGAATCCCTCAGCCGCGAAATCGCTGTAGAGATTAAAAGTCAGATGACAGATAACAAATGACTGAGGGCTGAGGATATAGATCCAATATTTCCCAATTATCCCTTTTACTTTTCCTTTTCTCTTTTTTTTATCCTCTGACCTCTGACCTCTGTCTTCTGACCTCTGTCTTCTGACCTCTGTCTTCTGACCTCTGTCTTCTGACCTCTGTCTTCTGACCTCTGTCTTCTGGCCTCTGTCTTCTGGCCCTTTCCCCTTAACCCTTTTTATCCGATAATCAATTTGACATGTGGTTTACGACTCGTTAAAGTCAAACTCACCTTTATCTGAAACACCCTTTAACCAGGACTGCAAGCACCCCGTTGTTTCACTGCAGTTTATTCAACGGGTCTTAACCGGAATCGGGCTACATGATCAGGCTTCAAAAAAAATATGCGGGCGCAATCGCCACAGTGGCAATCTGTACCGTATTCCTTTCTGCCCTGCTCGTATTTTCCGACTTCTTCCTGAATCGGGCGTCATTGACAAACAGAATCAAGG
>JAQWFD010000060.1 GCA_028704555.1 Desulfobacterales bacterium | reverse complement strand
GAGTGAGGGAGTGAGGGAGTAGGGAGTAGGGAGTAAGGGAGTAGGGAGGAGGGAGTAAGGGAGTAAGGGAGTAGGGAGTAAGGGAGTAAGGGAGTAGGGAGTAGGGAGTCGGGAGTGAGAAGAAAAAAAAAGCAGGGGGGTAGACGCTATGACGAATGGGTATCGGGGGTACAAGGATTTAAAGCTCTATCAGAAAGCATATGAATTTGCACTGCAAATACATAAGATTACGAAAACATTCCCGAAGGATGAAAAATATTCTCTGGTGGATCAGATTAGAAGATCGTCTCGAAGCGTAGCCGCCAATTTGGCTGAGGCCTGGAAGAAACGAAGATATGAAAAAGCGTTTATCAGTAAGCTTATTGATTGCGCCGGTGAGGCTGGAGAAACTGAGGTATGGTTGGATTTTTCAAGGGACTTTGGATACATTGATGAAAAAATATATAGGGAACTTTCAAAAGGCTATGATGAAGTAGGCCGAATGCTTTCCGGCATGATTGATAAATCTGGAAAATTTTGTAACCCACGAAAAAATATACATGGAGAAGGTGCGGCATGTAACGATTTAAAAATGTAGCTTTTATTAAACAGCTTGCTACTTACGGCTTACGGCTTACGGCTTGCTACTTGCGGCTTACGGCTTGCTACTTACCGCTTACAGCCTACTGCTTACTACCTACTACCTACTATCTACTACCGACTGCTTACTAAAAATGATAAATACTAAAAAACAGAGTCTTATCGATAAACTCGTTTTTACCGGCACGCTGGCGCTTCTCATCTTCGCTCCGCTCGCCTTCGGAGCCATTCATGTGTGGGCGTATACCGTGGTGGAGATCGGGGTGTTTTTTTTGCTGGCGCTGTATCTGCTGGATCAGATGGTGTCGGGCTGCGGTCGGGTGCAATGGGTGAAAACACCCGTCAACTGGGTACTTTCGGCGCTTCTGGTGCTGATCGGCCTGCAGATGGTGCCGATGCCGCCCGGGGTGGTGAAGTTCCTGTCTCCGCTGACCTATGCGGACAAACGTCAGATGCTGGATGTACTGGCGGCGGCAGGAGATGCCGGTGCCGGTACAAACGGGTGGATGCCCCTGGCCTATTACCTGCATCCGGTCCGCATCGAGCTTTTGAAGACGGTGGCCTATATCGGGATGTTTTTTCTGGTCCTCAATACAGCGACCTCCCGAAAACGCCTGGATATTCTGGTGGTTGTCCTGATATCGGTCGGGCTGTTTGAAGCCTTGTATGCCGTTTACCAGAATTTTTCCGACATCCCCCGGGTCTGGTGGTGGAAAAGCCGGGTGGGAGGAGCCCGCTATGCGAGCGGGACGTATATCGTATCCAATCATTTTGCCGGATACATGGAAATGGTGCTGCCCCTGGCGCTGGGCTGGATGATGGCCCAGAAAAAACACACCCGCCGGGTGGGCCGGAAACTTCGGGGGGGCCGTTCCGCGGTTCAGCGGGTAGTCGGATGGTTCGCTCCGGAATCCGCCAATCCTAAAATGCTGGTGCTCGGGTTCATTTCCGTCATCATGGGTGTGGGGCTTTTGATGTCGGCATCCCGGGGCGGAATCCTGTCCTTCGGGGCTTCCATGGTGGTGATGGCCGCATTGTTTTTCAAACGGCCGCTCTACCGGAAATTCGGAGCGGGGATTTTGCTCCTCTGCCTGGTGATGGTCGGATACGGGTTGACGGTTGGCATCGATCCTGCGCTGAAAAAATTTGAGCGTTCCGAAGCTGGTCTGACCAAACGGTTGACGACCAGTCAATCCATGATTCCCATGGTGGGGGATTATCCGGCAGCCGGCACCGGATGGGGAAATTTCAGGTACCTGTATCCCCGATATGCGCCGGACTATGACGGGGTCTACACCAGCGGGTATTCGCATGATGACTGGCTCGAAGGGGTAACAGACCTGGGCCTGCCCGGCGGAATGCTGCTGGTTGCAGCTTTCTGGCTGTATGCAGTAAAAATGATCCGTCTCTGGTTTAACCGGCGGGATGAGCATGCACTGGGCATCGGGGCCGGGGTGCTGACCGGGCTCTTGAGCATGGGTATTCACAGCTTTTTTGACTTTAACATGCACGTGCCGGCCAATCCGCTGACGCTGGCGGCCCTGCTGGGGATCGGGTATGCAGCCGTGCACCGGCAGGGCCGGGGATACAGCGAATCGTTTTTCTATTCTAAGCGAAAGATTTTTCTCAATCGGTTCTGGAGAATTCCGGGCATACTGACGGTAGTGTTTCTGTTCGGGTTCGGGGCCGTAACGGCCGGGCGTCATCTGGCGGCCGAAGCCGCTTATGCGACGGAATGGAATTCCACCATGAATCTGAACTATCAGCCGAAACGGGTCGATATTGAACAGGCCGTCTCCTATAATCCGGCCAATGCGGAGTGTTATTTCAAACGGGCGCTGTGGTATGAAACACGGCAGACGTCACATGAGGAGGAACGAGACGCAGGCAACGAGCAGGCCATAGCCGCATTGCAGCAGGCAGTTCGTCTCAATCCGGCACGAGGTCTGTTCTGGTATCATCTGGGTAAACGATATTCTTTGAAAAGCTATGATCCTTACGGCTACCTGACCCAGTGGCTTCCGCTGGCGGAAAGATGTTTTGATATCGCACTGAAATGCGCTCCCATGGATTCGGACATGCAGTTTGATGTGGCCTGGTACTGGGTGTGGCGTGCTTCGATCCTTCCGGAAAACGGCCTTTTGACGGTTGCCGACGGAGGTGCTGTCGCTTCAAGAGAAGAGGGAATTTTAAAATTTCAGTATTATTTCAGCCGAGCGCTGCAGGTAAAACCGGCTCTTTGGAAAAGAGCGGTTGAACGCGTGTGGGAATATTATCCGGTGGATCGAGTCGTTCTGAAGTGCATTCCGGAAAATGACCAAAGCTTACAAAGTCAAGTGCTTCAATGGACTGCCCGTAAATAGATGATAAAAAAAGTCTATTAATTATCGAACCGACGATAGAATCGTATTGACAAAAAGCGACTACGTCAATAGAATACAGCGTAATTTATAAATTACGATTCGTTTTATGCCTGTCAGCTATAAAAAGTCGTGATGATACGTCTTCTGAGATACATATCTGGTACTCCCTGTATATATTGTGTTTGTTTTTTTTGCCTGAAAAACAGTTCATTAGTTGAAGCCGTTTCAGTGGAATGGGTATTGCGTTGAACCGGAACGGTCGATTTCAGCTGGAGGGGATTTGATATTTCGAACGGCTGGATTTTGATGACCGGCTGCAGAGATTGTACTGAAAAGAAAGAGGTGGGCTGGGGTGATGAAAATCAGCCATTCTGACCCAATTTTTGCATTAAAAGTTATCATCAGGCTCGAAGCTGAAAGCTGAAAGTTCAACAGTGCAAACAGTTTGATATTTTTGAGCTTTCAGCATTCAGCTTCGAGCTTATACGGAACAAAAATGGAATAATATCAAAAAGTCGGATTAAGAGCGTTTTCACCACTCCAGAGATAGGCTATGGTGCCTGTGCATTTGTGACGACTTGTTTCTGTGATGCCCGGCGCGTGACAAATGGGAAGTAATATCGGTTAACGCCACCCGGAATGGCTTCCTGAGGCTACCTGCAATGAGGGGGAGATTTATTTGAATAACATGAGTGTTGCAGCAAGGAGTAGCTAAAATGTTTAAAAAACCGTTATGTAATAAGGGTGCCGCAATTTTACTGGCCGTGCTGTTTTCAGCATTCTGGGTATGCTCGGCCTTTGCAGCCGGAAATATTCACTTCGGCCGATTGAAGGTGGAACCCGGTATAGACTACAAACTGAAATACGATGACAACATTTTCAAGGAAAGTGCCAACGAAGAGGATGACTACATCCATATTTTTACACCGTCGGTCCGGATGAGTTATGCCGGAAATCCGGGCAACTTTTTCAATGCCGGATACAGCGCGGATCTGGTGGCGTATTCGGATTTTGATAATAATAACTACACGACACAGAGGCCTTGGGTGGCCTTCGGCTATAGGAACCCGGCCGGTTTTTACATCCAGGCGGCCGATGATTTCGTGTATACCAAAGACCCTCTGGGAAGCCGGAACCAGTATCAGCTGGGTGTCAATACCGAACGATGGAACAACAATGCCAATGTTACGATCGGTTATGAATTTGCCGGTCAATATTCCGTCGAAGTACTTTACAAGCGCTATGTCGAACGGTACGACCTGGATCAGGACAAATGGCAGGACCGGACCGACAATGTTTACGGCATGTCCTTTATCTACAAAATGACGCCGAAAACCTCCGTGTTCGGTCAGATACGTCGAACCGATGCCGAATACGACGAACAGAATGACGGCGTAACGGGCGACGGCGTGACCTGGTCAGCCGCCACATCCCAGGATTATTCGCTCAATGATTTTTTTATCGGTGCACGGTTTGAACCCGGCGGAAAACTGAGCGGGGAATTAAAGATTGGTTACGGCGAGAAGTCTTTCGACAATGAAACCAGCCCGCTGTTTGCCAACAGAGTTTACGAGGACGAGTCCACATGGATTGCCGAATCCAGTATCAATTATCAGATGTACGAACGGACCGGGATCGCCCTGACCCTGAACCGGGGGCATCTGGGATCACCGGATTCGGATGCGGCATCCTACATCGATACCGATGTGGGACTTCACCTGACCCAGGGCCTGCAGAATCGCCTGGCGCTCCTGGTCGGGATGGACTGGATCACCAATGATTATCAGAACGAGGTCTCCGGGCGTCCGGATAAGTTCTTCAACATCTATAATGCCGGCATCGGCATTGAATGGGCGGCCCGTGACTGGCTCAAGGCCGGTGTGGAATACCGCCTGGAAAGCAAAAAAGCCACAGAGGATACCTATGCATCACAGGAATACGATGACAATGTCGTCGCATTCCGTATCAGCGCATTATTCTGATTTGAAATTTTCGTCTATGGCCAAAATGAAAAAAAGGGGGATAAATGTCGTCCCCCTTTTTTTCGCTTCAGTCGGTTATGAATGATGTCATCTTTTTCAACAAATAAATTAATCCCTTGAAATCTTGTTCCCAAGCATATAAAGTTTAAAACTTGTACAATACATATCATCAGGTTTCCGCGAAGGGAAATCCGGATGTGTAGTGGCTTTTTGAGATAGCATAGTAATCTGAATTACTTAAAAAAAATGATCTTCAGATGGATTCAAGGTGTCAAAATGAGATATTCCCCGGGCCGAGCTTTTTTTGTCGTGATTTTATTTGCGATTGCCGCCTGTGTGAGTACGGGTGGTGAAGTGGTGAAGGTAACGACCGTATCGGATGAGAGTCTTTCCGGGATCGGTGAAGCAGAACTTGCCAGGATTGCCGAAATAAAGGAAGTAAGAAAACAGGAAATTAATAAAGATTCCGGTTTGAAACGTGTGATTCAGCTCACTCCCAATTACACGGTTTCCGAATATCTTTCACTCAATCCCGATGCCGGAAATTTGAGCGAGCAGGACTACCGGGTGGGGGGCTATGATGTGTTTGATGTTATGGTGTATGAAGAAAAGGATCTTTCCCGGGAAAAAGTACGTGTCAGCGCTGAAGGGGATATCTCGTTCCCACTGATCGGCCGGGTCCGGGTGGATGGCCTGACCACTTCCGAAATTGAGTCCCTCATCGCACAAAAACTGACCGAAGGCCAGTTCATTCTCGATGCGCATGTTTCCGTTACGGTCGTTGACTATCTGAGCAAACAGTATATGGTGCTGGGTTCGGTCAAAGAACCGGGTACTTACCCGCTTCAGTCCAGGGAACGGGTTCTGGATGCGATTTCCAGATCCGGCGGTATTGATTTTGAACAGGGCGGCAAGCAGGGAATGATTATTCGTACCGAAAATCCGAATACGGATAACGCGCGTAAGGTGGTGATCCGCATCGATATCCCCGAACTGCTCAAGGGGGGGGATCAGATGGCGAATATGCTTTTGGCTGATAAAGACCTTTTGTTTGTCCCCAAGGCAGAACATTTTTACATCATTGGTCAGGTTCAGAAACCCGGCTCTTACCTGTATCAGGAAAAGGAAATCACCATCGTTGAGGCGATCAGTATGGCCGGCGGATTTACCCAGATTGCGGCCCGGAACAAAACCCGGATTGTCAGGGTGGAAAACGGGGAAGAAAAAATCATTGAAATCCGCGTAGATGAGATTACCCGTTTGGGCAAAAAAGGTCAGGATATCCTGATAGAACCCGGCGATGTGATCGTGGTCCCGGAGAGTTTTTTCTAAATGAGGGTTCAGGCCTGAGTGCAGGGAAAGCAGCCATTTTTTTGAACCTTAACCCTTTTCTAATAACAGATAACAGAATTGACAGCTATGACAGAAGAAATCCGAGAAGAACAGATCAATCTCTTAGACTATGTTCGTGTACTTATGAAACGTCGCTGGACGATCGTTTCCGTGTTTGTTGCGGTAGTTCTGTTTGTGGCGGTTCATACGTTTACGTCTGTGCCCATTTTTCAGGCATCAGCCCGTATTGTCATTGAAAAGGAAAATCCGAACCTGGTTTCGATTCAGGAAGTCATGGCCGTGGATTCGACAGGAACGGATTATTATCAGACGCAATACAAGATTATAGAAAGCCGTGCGGTTGCACGGGATGTTATTAAAAAGCTGGATTTGAACAGCAGCCCGGAATTTTTCCCGGAACCGGATGACTCTGTCATTGCGACAGCCAAAAGATGGATCAGAGATCAGGCGTGTGGGTTTCAAGACTGGCTTAAATCGTTGATTCAGACCGGAGATAAAATGTCTGACCCGCCGGCTCTGGCAGACAGTGAAATTGACCCTGATTCTGGTCTGGTAAACAGTGTAATCAGTCGGATTAACGTGCAGCCGATCCGCAACAGCCGGCTGGTGGATGTACTTGTGGAAGCAAAAGATCCTGTAATGGCTGCCCGTATGGCCAACACAGTGGTTCACTCCTATATTGATAAAAACCTTGAAACCAAGCTCAAGGCGGCAAAAGACGGGGTCAAGTGGCTCAGCGACAGGATCGATGAAGAGCGCCTTAAGGTGGAAGAAGCTGAAAACGCTCTTTTGCGCTATAAGGAAAAAAACGAAATCATTACGGATTTTTCCAGCGATGCTGAAAAAATAACCGCCCAGAAACTGGCTTCACTCAATGAGCAGGTCGTGGGAGCTGAATCCAGCCGGGTTGAGGCTGAAACACGTTACCGTCAGGCCATGGAACTGGAAGATTCTCCTGACATGCTCGATTCGATCCCCGAGGTGCTGAGCAATCCATTGATAGGGCAGATCAAAGCCATGGAGGTTCAGCTGTACAACCGTATGTCCGAGCTGTCTAAAAAATACGGTCGAAATCATCCTCAGATGGTGGCAATTGATGCTGAACTGGCTGATTTGCAAAAGCGGAAAAACAGGGAAATTCAGCGGGTAGTTAATTCCCTTCGCAACGAATACAAGTTGGCCCTTGCCAGAGAAGAATCCCTGAAGCAGTCTCTGTCCAGACAGAAAAAAGAGAGCCTGCAGATGAACCAGAAGGCGGTTCAGTACGGGGTGTTGCAGCGTCAGGCTGAAAGTTCGCGAAATATGTATGAACTTCTGGTCAAACGGTTCAAGGAAACTTCGCTGACAGAAGAGATGAAGACCGGCAATATCCGGATTGTTGACCGTGCGGAAGTGCCTCGGAACCCGGTAAAACCCAACAAAAAACTAAATCTTCTTCTGGCACTGGTTGTCGGCCTGATGCTGGGAATCGGCCTTGCCTTCTTTCTGGAATACCTGGACAATACCATCAAACTGCCTGATGAAGTCAAAGATTATCTAAAAATACCCTACCTGGGTCCGCTGCCGGTATTTGCATCGGATGAAAAAGTTGGAGAGACAGCCGGAGAGCTGTTTACCATTCATTCACCCAAGTCTACCGCCAGTGAATTGTTTCGGGGAATCCGTACCGGTATTCTGTTTTCATCGGTGGACAAAGCACATCAGGTGATCCTGGTAACCAGCGCCGGACCGTACGAGGGAAAAACAACCTGCGCGTCAAATCTGGCCATTACAATGGCACAGTCCGGCTCCAGGGTTATTGTAGTAGACTGTGACTTGAGGCGGCCGCGGGTTCACAAGTTCTTTCGGATTGCACGGGATATCGGGTTGTCTTCTGTTCTGTCCGGTTCGAGTGAATTGAAGAATGCTATAGTTTCCAGTAGCGTTGAGAACCTGGATCTGATTCCCAGCGGGCCGATTCCGCCGAATCCGGCTGAAGTTCTCGGCTCGAAAAAAATGAGTCGGTTCATAGAGGTGTTAAAAAAGAATTATGATTGCGTGATTATCGATTCTCCGCCGATTTCAGCGGTAACCGATTCGGTGATTCTGTCCCAGCTGGCTGACGGAGTGGTTCTGATCATCCGGTCCGGTGGAACTCCTAAACAGGTGGTTCGTCATGCGTTATCTCAGCTTCAGTCAGTCAATGCCCATATTCTCGGTGCTGTGCTCAACGGGGTCAGTACCGGGAAAGACAGCTATTACTATTATCAGTATTATTATTACTATTACGGTGAAGACGGGGAGCGGAAAAAGAAGACGAATCGAAGAAAAAAGCGAACGGAGTCCTATCAGTGATTGATCTGCATTGCCACATTCTGCCGGGGCTCGACGACGGACCGGAGAATATCGACGGTACCCTGGAAATGGTTCGGAGGGCCTTTGGCGACGGAATTCGGACCATTGTCGCCACACCCCACACCCACAACAGTGTGTATCTGAATCATTTTGAAGATGTGCGCCGGTGCGTGAATACCGTGAACTCAACGATTTGCAGTGAAGGCCTTTCCGTGGTCGTTCGGGCCGGGCTTGAAGTCCACATGTGTGAAGGGATGGTTCGGAGACTGGAAGAAGGCGGGATTGGAACCCTTAATCACACGGGGCGATATATGCTGGTGGAATTTCCGTTTCAGGCACTGCCCGCCGGGTACCGGAACGAACTCTTTGAGCTGCGGCTCAAAGGTGTTACCCCGATTATTGCCCATCCTGAGCGGAATCTTGTCCTTCAAAACGAGTTGGGGCGGGTGTATGAGCTGGTGGAGATGGGTTGCCTGCTCCAGCTGACGGCCATGAGCATTACCGGGGAACTGGGAGAAGCGGCCATGGTGTGCGCCCGGGAGCTGCTGGACTTGCGCCTGGCCCATGTCATCGCATCGGATGCGCATTCGCATGAAAACCGCCCGCCGGTCCTGTCATCGGCAGTCGAGGCCGCCGCCGGGATTTTGGGCAGCGAGATTGAGGCCCGGGATATGGTGACAAAAATTCCGGCGGCGATTATCGCAGGCCGGAACCTGGATGTGTCTGAGCCCCTGCGCGTGGTAAAAAGGGGGTGGTTTGCGAGACTGGCAAAGCTGGTAAGCTGATAGTCATCAGCCAATAACTGATCCCCTCGTTTATATGAAAAAAAATATTTTTCGCTTCAGGTTATGGGCATTTTTTGTTTTTTTTCTCCTGTCGGCATCGGGGGCCTCTGCCGGTGTGATTACCCTTCAAATGCGGATGACCATATCCGCCAGCGCACATCAAGCCAATGTCGTTATAACCGTTAGAAATACCGGCACCGATGCCGCTCATGATCTGCGGGCCGTTGTTTTTATGGCCGGTTGCCGTGCGGAATCGGACATTCAATCCCTCCTGGCCGTCCGGCAAAACGCAATATTTTCTTTGAACATCGATGTCCCGCCTGAAACCCGCGGCGCTTTTCCTGTCATTGGGAAAATCGTTTTTCATGATGGCGCCCGGCAGGCCTTTGAAGCCCTGAGCGGCACAACGTTTCATTGCGGTCTGAAAACAGATTCCAAACTCCAGGTTTCCACCGGTAAACTGAGCCTTTCGATGGCAGGAATTTTGCCGGTGAAAATCCGCAATACCTCGGACCGCCGTCGCCAATGCCGGGTGACCCTTTATCTGCCGAGAGCGGTTTTTACGCCAAAAGACCGGCAGACGCTTTTTCTGGGACCCGGGGAGGCGAAAATCCTTGAGTTTCCAATTCTCAGCCGGGAAAATATCGATTCCAGTTACCCGGTATTCTGCACGGTTGAATATGATGAGAGCAAAAAACATTATGCCCAAACCGTCCGGGGGACAATTCAGATTGAAAAGGATCAGAACGGGTTTGAAAAGACCCGGTGGTACTGGCTGGCAGGCCTGGCCCCGCTTTTTGTGATATTGTTGACGGCGTGTAGGGCAGAGGGCAGAGGGCAGAGGGCAGAGGGCAGAGGACAGAGGACAGAGGGCAGAGGGCAGAGGGCAGAGGGCAGAGGGCAGAGGACAGAGGGCAGAGGACAGAGGACAGAGGACAGAGGGCAGAGGACAGAGGGCAGAGGGCAGAGGGCAGAGGACAGAGGACAGAGGACAGGGGGCAGAAGTCAGAGGACAGAGGACAGGGGGCAGAAGTCAGAGGACAGAGGACAGAGGACAGAAGTCAGAGGGCAGAGGGCAGAGGGCAGAGGGCAGAGGACAGAGGACAGAAGTCAGAGGGCAGAGGGCAGAGGGCAGAGGACAGAGGGCAGAGAACAGAGGACAGAGGACAGAGAACTGAAGAAAAGAATCTGAAATGATGAACAGCAAATACACGGATGACATATCAATCATCATTCC
>JAQWFD010000059.1 GCA_028704555.1 Desulfobacterales bacterium | reverse complement strand
TACGAATCATCAGTTGATTTACTGGTGTTCATAGCAATAACTCTAAGAAGAGTTAAGATTTCTGGGTTTTCGGTATCTGACATGAGAGTTTGTCCTCTATTTTTTCTATTCTGATGTCCTGCTTGTCCTGACGGACCTCTATTCGGTCAATTTTCCGACAGAGTACTACAATGGTGGTCACGAATCCTCCCGCCACTTCAAGTATGAGGGGGAGATATGATTCTATCATTTTATCGCCTGCCTGATTTTGGGAAGTGCTATGATTGCAATGACTGCCAGGATCCCGATCATGATGATGCCGGAATACGATTTGGCTCCGCCGCTTCCCATGTTGGAAAGTCCGGCGCCGGTCGCTGTGGGAATGGCGTACGCCGCCACAGTGGCGCCGCCAACTAATGCAGCGGCTTTTCCTGCGGTCTGCCCTGCAGATGTTTTTGATGTCGTCCGGAGGGCGTTGAGGATGTTCTTTATTTTGTATGCCATCCTCTCATCCTCATTTTTTAGACCGTAAAAGTTTCTTGCCTACAAACTTCCAGGTGATTACGAGCGATACGATCACGACGGCCCCGAGAAGGATCCGGAAGATCCACAAGGTGGCCGCGTCCGGAGTTGCCGGGGTTTCCGGCGCCTCGTCGCTGACGGGATTCAGATTCCAGTTCCGGATTTTTGTCTGTGCGAGAAGCGTGCCGGCCTTGATGTTCTGTTCTGTCTGGTTCTGAGCTGCGGTTTTTCCGATGGCCGCGAAGGCTCTGCGCTTTTCCTGCGTGTTCATGATCAACACAGGCGTCGTCATTATTTTGGCGGCGCCGTGGATGGGGTTGTAAAGGTTTACGTTCATGCTGAGCTCCGTGCTTTTGCGGTTTTTGCGGTTTTCTTTCTTCTACTTGGGGCGGATCTCGAGGGTTTTTTACCTGCAAATTTTTTGTAGGCAAAGGCAGCCGCGGCGATGAGGACGATAATGATACCTGCCAGCAGTGGGAGAGACCACCCTCCTTCTTTTGCTGCGTCTACGATGTCGCCCACACCCGGGATGTCGGAAAGTCCGTCCAGGATGCTGGCGGCTTCATCGTCGGCATCATTATACCAATCCTGATTGCCACCCCCGCCCTCCTTGCCGCCTCCATCCCCTCCATTGCCTCCGTCATCTCCTCCATTACCTCCGCCATCAGGAAGGATGGAATTAGCAGCTCCGGAAAGTGCAGTTGCCACTCCTCCAATCAGAGCGCCGAATCCCAAAGTGGCGAGTGTTCCGCCTTTTTTATAGACGTTGGTCGTTTTTGCCGTGTTTGGGATGTCGTCAAGGCCGGTCTTTGCCGATGATTTCACCATTTCGGGCGTGTTCGTTTTTGTTCTAACGGGACTGCCGGTATTTTTTGGGGTTTGTTTCGTGTTCCCCGTTGTATTGTTGAGTTTTTTAAGCTGGGTTTCCTTGTATTTCACGCCGTTTTTTTCTAAATTGGCGTTGAGGTTGCTCATTTTTTTGGCCGCGGTGTTTTTGCGGAAGAGCGCACTCAGGATTTTTTTAACTTTGTATACCATGATTTCCTCCTTTGGTGGATGGTTTTGATATGGCTATATAGACTATACTCAGGATCAGGAGTGCCACGCCGGCAATTATTGCCGGGATCAGATAGGATTCTGTTATTTTGTCTGCCTGGGTGGAGACGCCGGCGCCGCCGACGGAGTAAATACCGCCTATTGTTTGCGTATCCCAGAAGCCCCCGCCAGTTTGGGCAGGTGTATCTGAGGTAGTGTCAGGATCTTCAGTATCGGGCAGTGTTTGCGTATCTGAGGTGGTGTCAGGATCTTCTGTGTATATGGTCTGTTTTTTGGTTTTGGATCCAGGGTCCTGATCGGAAATATCTGAGGTGTTGTCATCATCATCAAGAAGATCCATTACTGCGGGTGTTGCTCCGGCTCCCAGACCGATGATACGTAAACCTGTTTTGATGCCTGGTTTGAACGCTCCTTTGAGAATCCCTGCAGGGATTGCGCCTACGCCCATCGTGGCTATATCGATAGCCAGGACCACGGCGTCTATGCCTGCTGCGAAACGGTCGTCGTCGGTTATTTCACTGGTCCGACCCTGGAATGTTTTTGACATTACATTTGCCAGATCGAGGGGTAATACACAGTCTGCGAGTAAGGCAGATGCAAATGCCGCGGCCCCTTCAGCTGTGTTGCCGTTTGTGATCAGTGTGTCCGCTTTTGTATACTGATCGTTCCGCCAAGTGACGGCCGTATCGATTGCCGCGTTTTGAGTGTCAACTGCTTTTGATCCTGCAAGACCTGCAAATAAGGGGAATATTCTCAAAAATCCAACTTCTTTTGGTATTTTTGATGCAATTTTTACTCCGTTTATAATATGTGCATCTGATAATGTGATTACATCAGGATCAGGGGTGTACGATTTTGGAATACTATCCGCAGGTGCTTTGTATACAGATGATGATGAGTGATAGACAATTTCGGGCGCTTTGTCTAAGGCTGATACTTCCTGTACTGCCTGGTTGTATGTTAATCCGGATCCACCTCCTGCGGTGGTCCTGTCCCAATTGTTGTAGAGATATGCGGTTGCCTGTAGTTCTTCTGCAGTGAGTTCACGGCTGGTTGCGATGTATCCGGATCCGGCGGCCCATGAACTCTTTGAGTTTACGAATTTTACTTCGCCGACGTTGGCGTATACCTGGTTAACTGTGATCGTGGATCCGTCGGGAAGGGTCTGTGTACCGCCTGTGTCGGGGTTGTTTTCTGCATCTTTAAGAGCCTGCTTGAAACTATCCTCTGCCGTCTGCGGTGTTGGCATGTTTTCGCCCGATTTTGATTTTGATTTTTCGGGCTCCGGGTCCGGCTGCTTTGTACTCGCCGCAATTGTTTCCTGTATGTTGGATATTGAGGTTCCAAGTTCGCCGATCGGGTCAAATGCCGGTAAGGACGGTAAGCTATTTGAGATGTTATTAAAGATGTCGGAAAAAAGGGACATTGGTTAAAACCTCCTTAAAAAGAGGTTTTAGAACCCGAGGGGAGTTTCTAAAATCGGCTGGTAGCCTTTATCGTATGCCCCGGTGTTAACAACGTGCTCGATAAAGATGACACGCATTTTGCAGGCTGTGGAGGTTTTGACTGCGATCCGGAAATCGTCCACACCGAAACGCCAGCCTTTCAGGCCCATACCGTCACCTGCGAGAGTGTTCGCGAAGTCCATCAGGAATACCCCAGCTGGGCGGTTTGCGTCATCGATGAAGTATTCATCGTCCTGAAGTTCCCGGATGGTGGCCGCATCAACATTGATGAGTTCCTGCCTGTTCGGGTTGGTTGCGATGAGTCCGATGTTGTCGGGACAAACTTCCGGGGTTGTGGCGCCGGTGCCGTAGAACATGAGGATTGCTCTGCGAATGAGTGATCCATACTGCAGGGAAAGAACCGGCACCAGTGCAGTATTTGCCGGGATGCTTTCGACGGTCATTTCATAGATCTTTGGCTCTGCAGTGTATTCTCCGGATTCTCCGTATTTCTGAATCAGGTCTACCTGACGATCTTCGATGATGCCTTCACCTAATGACGCGGTTACAGATGCGGCGCTGATGGTTACGAAGGTATTGGTAGTTGCGGTTTCAGTGACCTTTTCTGCGAAAAGGACTTCAAGGAAAAGAGATTTCTTGAGAACGCCGATAATGTCTCCCTCGTTGATTTTGAGGAAGAAGGTTTTGTTGACTGTGGTGTTTGCGCCGACAGACGTTGATCCGATGCGCTTCAGCGGGCTGACTGATTTAGTCTGCCTGAAGGCGTTCATGATTGCGAGGCCATATCCAGTTGTATCCAGGTTGTTGATGTTTCCATCTGATGTGATCCTGATACTGGTGACGGCGTTCAGCAGATCCGACGCCGGGACGCTGACCGCGGCAGCGGTGGTGTTTTTGAGAGTTACCACGAACTTAAGGTAGATGTTGTCTACAATCGTGTGGGGTGGAATGGAGATCATCGGTTTGATGAGCGTGATTGTATCCGATGAGGTTTTCAGGGTATTATATGCCATGATTGAGACCTCACTTTCTAACTTCGTTCACGATTTCAACAATTCCGAGGGCAAGAATGCCGGCACCTACGATAGGCACAACGATCTTGCCGTTTTTAACGACAGACTTTAAAAAGACGGTCGGGATATTTGCGATATTCATTTTATTGTATCCTTCGGCGATATTTCGCCTTGGGAATTGATTACAGGTAGGATAAAAAATAGATTATGGAACAAATTGAGTTGTTCTATTCTTTGTTGCTGGTTGCTTTGACGAGTTCGACTACCTTATCGTAGTTTGATCCATTTGGTTCCCGTTCATTGCCTTCTTTGTTGCTTCCGCGGGACATGACATAGTCCATAACAGTATCCGTCTTAAGGACATTGCCAAGAAGCGTCGAGATGTCTTCTTCCCGGTTACGGCGGGCCTCAGATTCTCTCTTTCTTTCGATTTCTGCCTGTTTTTCCTTGCGTTCTTCCTTGAGGTAGTTGAGGATGATTGGAAGGCAGGTAAGAGTAAGCGTGATGATACCCATTACGAGCACGATCATTACATTGTCGCTGATGATATCGAGCATGTTTATTGTATCCTTCGGCGATATTTCGCCTTGGGAATTGATTACAGGTAGGATAAAAAATAGATTATGGAACAAATGATTGAAGTTAATTTAAGAATTTGGCGATATCTTTTTCGCTGCCTTTTATTATATTTCGCGGGATTGATTTTAAGAAAGATTGTACAGTTTTCAATCCTGATTCGGTTTCAATTAGGTCCATCTTACCGTATGCAATACCCTCGATTACTGCTACTGGTTGATTGTAACTTGATGATGCATGTTCGGTTGTAATTAAAATGTCCATGCCATTATGTGTGCGACAGAACAATAAAAAACAAGGGGTTGATTATTTTAAATAACATCTTCCTAGACCCGCAACATTAACATATGTTCCACGATTTGTACTGTATGTCTTGTAAACTTTAGGATCCGCGGAAAGTCCAGCGTCGTTTTTCACATAACCAACAATGTACCCTGATTTTAAAGCATGGTCCCAGATAAGATACGTGCCTCTTCCTGAGTTACCTATTTTTGTTTTAGTGCTCATTTTATACTCCTTTTTCATTTTCTGTTTATGATTATTTAGTTTATCTTGGGAAAAATAGATTATGGAACAAAAAAGGGGAGGGTTGTGTCAGGATTTATTGTCATTGGTGTTTCGGATATGGCCGGTTACCTGCAGATATATAGTATTTTATTGACCTGACACTATTCTTTCTTTGGCTTTCTGAATTATATTGATTTTGGAACAATTTGGGGCTTAATCTGCTCTTTGTTGGTTTAGGAGGTGCTTTATTGCAGTGTTGTATGATACTTTTTTGTGACTGGGATCTTGAGCTGATATTTGTTGCTTGAGCACGTCCAAAGCGTATAATACATCTCCGGAGATGCTTATTTTGTCGTAGAGTTTACGCTTTTCCTGTGTCATTTTTTCTTACCTCATCCCGTCTGCAGCGGTGCAGTCGATTGATTGATCATATTGACATTTAGCATATAAGATGCTGCCATCTTTCATAGGGCAGTTATCGGGATTTTCTTTAACAAAAAGTGTAATATATTTCATATTTATCCAAAGTGTTGAGTTTTACGGGTTACTTCAGCGGCTTTGATGATCTGATATTTCCCGCTGATTTGGTCGAGCTGCAGTACATCATGCAGTTTGAGCTCTTCGTTCACGATCCGGAAGTCTTCTCCATCGGGTAGAGCGTCATCAAAATAATCTACATCGTGACGGATCCGCATGTGCATGATATATGTCCACATGCCGTTAGCCCAGACATCTTTGGGAAAGCTTTGGATCCGTTGAGTGATGGACCAGAGCCAGATTTTATATCCGCGGCCTTCTCTGACGATCCATTCGATTTCAGGTATGGCCTTTTGCGGAGATCTGCAGTAATGGTGTGTTTCCTCAACTATGACGTGCCTGGGCAGTTTCAGGTTTTGGACTGCTTTGAGGATTTTTTTGTATTCTTCGATGAGATGATCTATTTCGGTGTCGGTAGTGGGTATGCAGAGGAGACGGGGATTTTCCCGAAGCATTTTTTTGTAGTCGTCGATGGTGAGATCCGTGTCGGGGAAACAACGAAAAAGATGGAGTTTTTTGAGTCGGTTTTTGCCGACCCAAAGCCCGATATGGTTCTGGCTTTTGGTATCGAGGATGACATACGGTTTTTTGGCGTGGTCGAGTTGTTCGATGAGGGCCCCGACGAGGTAGGATTTGCCGCCACCAGTTGGAGCGGCGACAAGGACATGTCCGGATAAGGATGGGGCGACTGTTTCGGCAAATGTCATAATCCAACTATTGCAGTTTCGGGGGTTTGGTTGGCTGGCTGCATTTCGACCGGCTGGATCTCGGGGGAGGGTTCTGGATAGTTCCGGGGAGGTTCCGGATCTTCGTCTTGCTGTTCTTCAGCTGCGGCTAGTTCGGCGGCTTCTGTTTTTTTCTGTAGAAGAGAGATGGTTGTCGGCGCAAATACGAGGATCATTCCGACGATGGCAATGATGAGCACTACCCATTTTGGGAGTTCTCCGCCTTCTGTGCAGGGCATGTATTCCCATGCTGCTTCGTTGACAGCGTTACGAGTAAAGGATTGGTACGTGTCAACTGCAGGGGGTTCGAGTCCGTTGTGTTGGCACAGTGGGACGGCCAGGTTAACGGCGAAGTCAAGAAACTGCGTGATGGGGTGATCTGTCTTTGTTTCCGGAGGCTGTTCTGTTTCCTGCTTCTGATCCGGAGATCCGGCGCCGGCTATGATAGTTCCGGGGGTGAGTTTCGGTTTTGTGAAAGCAGAGGTTATATCTTTTCCCGTTTCCATTATTCCTCACTCTCCGGACTATTTTGTTTGTTTGCCATGACGCCGGTAAGAATGGCGTTGATTTGTGCTAAATCTTCTGCGTCAGGGCGAGATATGGCAAACGTAACAATGTGCGGACTTCCTTCGATGTTTATGATCAGGTGATTGAGTCCGGTTGTTCCCGTTGCGTTGAGTGAATCCTTGTATCCGCTGTTGGCAAACCATTCGCCGACTACTGAGGCGAGTTGGAGGAGTTCGGGAGGGATAGCTTTGAGGAGTGTTGATTCTATTAATGACATGGTTATAACCCCCTGATTCCCGGCCCTTTGGTTACGGGAGGGTTTTGTTCCGTTTTTTCCGGATTGCTGCGCTGAGTTTTTGAATGTGCAGCTTTGCGTTGCCGGATACGGATTCTGCGAAAATAGAGGATCGCTCCGAATCCGATTAGACCGGCGAGTATGATGAACCAGGCAACCGGGTGGATGTTTGGGAACGGGTATGTTTTGGCAATGGCGTTTTCTGCAGCTGCGGCGCCGTCTGTTTTCGCTGTCTGATTGTTCTGTTTTTCTTCCGGGGGATTCTCCGCCGGAGGAGTGTTGATGAGTTTGGCGATGTTTTCAGGGGTTGGCGGGGTGTCGGATTTTACCGCCGGGTATTCATCTATTTTGATATCGATGTTTTCTGATCCGCATTTTGAGCATTTGCGGCGTGAGTCGGTCGTGGCTGTATTTCGAGGTTTCCACGTATGCCCGCAGTCGGTGCAGACTGCTGTTATTTGCTTATTCTCTGTATCTGACATGATATTCCGCCTAGTCTCGCGTTGTCGCGGCTGGGCTTGTGACCTTTTCTGTCATGGCTCATTTAAGAGATTTTCCCCTGTCACACGCTTGCGTTTGAAATATCTCACGTTCTACGGCGGCTTTTTTGGCGAGCCGGCGCCGCTTTTCTTCTGCCCATTCCTTTTCTCGTTGGATAAGGATCTCGTAGTCTGTTGGGGACTGTACATCGTCTATTTCGTCGGGATCTTCGAGGTTTTCGGGCGCCGGAATATAGACAAAATCAACCGGCTGCGAGCGGGCTTGCAGGGGTTTCCCGTCGTCTTTGCTTCTGACGGGGTCTTTTCCGTATTTACGCTTGAGATAACTTTCGATTGCTTCGGGGATGAGTGAATAATGAGGAGCTCCGACATAGTCGAAGGCGTCGGTTACAGGATGCGATTTTTTCCAGTCTTCTTCGGCTATCTTTTCGTCATAGGAGAGATATCTCACGGTTTCGGACATGGTAAAGAATCGCTTGTTTGTGGCCCAGTACATGTAAAATCCGGATGTCTCATACATGGATTTGATCAGGTATTTTTTGAGGTAGTCGGCCGGGGCTCTGCCTTCTGTGTCTTCGGGACGGTGTTTTTGCCAGGTCCATTTAGTGCCGTCGTTGATGACCTGGTATGATTTGTTCAGATACCCCTGTCCGTAGTCGGTCCCCCATTCTTTGGCGAAGTCATACCAGGGGATATTCCAATCAACATCAAAGAGCAGGACGTGCGTATGGATCAGACCGTTTTCCTGATATTCAACGCAGCGGATGTACGGAATCCGGCGGTGGAATCGGTGACAGATCTTCTCATACCATTTTCGCCAGGCGGTTGATTCGTGCCGGTTGGCTTCGTATTCATTGCTTCCGCGGCCAACGCCTTCAAAGACGTATGGTTTTCCTGTTTTTGGATCAGGTTTGCCGGTTTCCGGGTCGTTGATGTGTCTGGTGAATTTTTCGCCTTTGGGGGACATCCAGATCAGCGGGTCCGTTGTCAGGGTGAGGAATACCCCGATTTTCCATTTTGCGAGGCTGTTGTCTATGCCTGTGTTGTAAACTTTGATGTTATAGAGCTTTCTTGGCTCGTTGTTGAATCTCGTTTTGTAGGGCTTTGGGATGTATTCTCCTGATCTGAGGTTCCGGAGAACAATGACTTTCTGACGGGTTTCTTCGTCCCATGCATTGAAGAGATTATCTACCTGTCCTAGTTTTTTTACGAGGTCGGGGTTAAGGTCGTGGGTTTTCGCGTCCCGGACGAAAACTTTGTAGTTATCTATTTCGCTGAGGCGTTTTATTGCCTGCTGCCGGAGGAATCCACAGCGGCCAGGTATTGCCGGCCCGGGCGTTGTCTCTGAGTGGTCAGAGTCATTTGCAAAACATTTGGAGTTTTGCAATTTGTCTATCAAGTTAGGTGTTTTTACCCGGGCAGCTTCGCTCGCCCGGTAAAAAACACCTTTTCGTTCGTCGGGGTCAGCGCTGCATGTATTGATTACGCCTGTTTGCCTGGTGGCGAGTCCTTTGTCAACGAAGCGATCTAAGGCCCTCCTAAGGAAATCGTAGTATTTTGTGAAGGGATTGAGGCGGTCTTTTTTCCGCGAGGAGGGGATCTTTGTGGGTATGCCTAGAGCTTTGGCGAATTTTACGTATAACACGGTAAGTTTTGCACCGTCGTCGAGTTCCTGCGTGAGGTCGATGGCTTTTCCGTCCCGTTTCACTATGAAGGTACCTTTCGGTACCGGTTTTTGTTGATAGCGTGCGCTATTTTGGGGGCGGGTGTGGCGCTGCAGCATGGTTTTTCTCGGTGTAAGAAAAAAGAGGGGAAGTGGTAGTTTTTAGTCGGGGCTGATGAAGTGAATGAATGCCTTTTGTTTGTGGTAATTGCTTGCGAATTCGTAGATATTTTCTATTTTGTAGTTCTGAATCCACCAATTGAACATGTCTTTCGGGGTTTCAAAGCCGTCGAGATAATGATATTCGTCGATGGCTTTTTTGAGGGTTGTAGAGATGACGGTGTTTATCCTGAATTGGTAGTCACGGCCGTCTTTGGTTGAGAGGGTGAATGTGTCGCCTCTTTTGCCGTGGATGGATCGGCGGGTTGTACAGACCTTCCGCCTGCTTAGGAGGTCGGGTATGAATTCCTCAGACATTTCAAGTTCAATTTGTGGCATTCGCGGCGGCCTCCCGGGTGAGGATGTAGTGTATTCCGTGGCGGTTGTCGATCAGTCTGAATCCGTTTTCGAGAAGGATATGCCGAATGAGAAGCCCGTGTATCTCGGTTTTGGCGTATTTTTTCCGGGGGTTGTATCCAAGTTCCGCCCGGATGTCGTTGGGCGTGATGGGTATGGGAGATCCGTTTGGATCGAGGGCGATTTTCTGGGCGGCCTCGAGGATCTTCTCAGGTTCGATCATGTCTTCAGCTCCTCTTCAGCTCCGTGAGATCGATGTCTGTTTTTGCTTCGATCTTTGCGCAGATGTCGAAGTATATTTTTCGGGCCTTCTCCGGATCTCCGACGTATATCTCATGATCCTGTTTTCCGTTGACGATGATTACGGACTGGCGCTTTGCGTCTGGCCGGAATGTGATGGCGAAGATGTTTGATTCGCATCTGATCTTCTTCTGATTTTTCAAAATAAGGTATGCTGCCATTTTCAGTACTCCGCAAGGTCGATGTCGATGTCTTTGCCCTGTTTGATCGCAGCGCAGATGGTGTTGATGAGGTCTAAACAGCGCTTCTTTGTGCCTGTAGGTATGCAGGTCACATATGAGTCTGTCGTGAATATTTCCAGGATCCACTCCTCTTTGTCCTTGTCATAGCTCGGCTGCAGTGTGGTGATCGCCGGCTGCGGGATGATTATGGGGATGTGGGATTCAGTTGGGTAGTATGTGACGAAAGATTTCATGGCTTCTCTCGCTGTTTTTCAAGTTCGATCACAATCACAATCGTGCCTCACTTCCCTCCGCCGAGAAGTTTTCAACGATGATGACTTTCCCGGCTCTTACGTTCTTGAGGATCCGGGGGATGATGCCCGGAAATTCTCGTTCAGCTTTTTCATAGGTTGAGCGTGAGAGCAGGACGGGGTGATTTTTGGTTCCGCCGGTCATTTGCCTGCCTCCATGTCGAAGTATTGGTCTATGGATATGGCTTCGATGCGGCTTGGCTGCGTGGTTTTGTACAGCCCGTACAACCCCCTGATGTTTATGAGGGCACGTGTGGTTTCGTCTTCGTCGATGTAGTAGATGTTTTCATTCGTCGTCGGAGCAGTGGTATGTGCAATGAAGTCGAGATGATTGATTTTGTAAGCGAGGGCTGCTTTATGGGTGTACCGTCGATGTGACGGGT
>JAQWFD010000058.1 GCA_028704555.1 Desulfobacterales bacterium | reverse complement strand
GCGGGTGATTTCGAAAAAAACGTCCGGTTGCGGCATCGAGCGATGACCTAAGACAACCGCCCAAAACGGCAACCAGCCGCAAACCCATATCAATCAAGGATGTAGCTTTCCGGACGAGCTTCGGACTTGGTCCGGAGAAAACAGAGAATCAGGGGCCAAACAGAGAAAAAAAGGCGGGAGGATGGGGAGAATCGATGGTGCGAAGAGGTGCTTTGGAAAGATGTGAAACGGGCGCAAACCCTTTATAAACAAGGAGAAAAAGAAAACCCGTCACCCCGGAGAATGACCCCAGAGAGACGGGTTTGTCTTTCTTAAATGGTGGAGGCGGCGGGAGTTGAACCCGCGTCCGAAAGCATTCCATATTGACCTCTACATACTTGTCCTGAAGTTTGCATTCGCCGCGCCAAGCCTCCTTCAGGCTGGATGCTTAACGGACTATCCTGTAAAGTGTTCGCAGCACCCGGTACAGGAAACCCGGGATAAGCTATCCTGCTAGTCGACGCTCTTACCGGACCCGCAGGAGAAAATCCGGAAGAACGTTAGCCTAAGCGGCTAAAGCGTAATTATAATCGTCAGCGATTATATTTATTCCCACCGTTTAACGAGTTGGTGGAAGCTCGGTATGCAGCCAATATTTCGTTACCCCCGTCGAAACCATTTCGCCCCCGGAGGTTTATGGAAAAGAACCATAAACATTTGATGGAAAAAGTTCTAATCTAAAATAAGCAGGTCAACCCGTTTTGTCAAGGCAAATCGGGCAAAAACAATTCGTATAAGGGCCTCGGAAGGAATAAAATCCACAAAGATTGCGCAGGATATCTGGCCGTCTTCAAGGCGTATCAAATAGGGCATGTTTGTTGCGTGTGCTCTTTGATGCAACGCGGAAGGCGGGCAAAAAAGCAAGCAAGATTGTGGAGTTTATTCCTTCCGAGGCCCTAACATGTCTTTAATATCTTGACGACACATAATCTTTCCGGGCTCTGTCCAGTTCCCTCTTGCCATCCTGCTGCCGGAGAGTCTCCCGCTTGTCATAGGCATGCTTTCCCCGGCAAAGGGCCAGCAGCAGCTTTACCTTGCCGTTTTTAAAATAGACCCGCAGCGGAACAAGTGAAAATCCTTTTTCATTCACCTTTCCGTAGAGTTTCCGAATCTCGGTTTTATGAAGCAGCAGCTTTCGGGGCCTCAGCGGTTCATGATTTTCATAATAGGCAAACGGATAGGGGCTGATATGCATCTGGTATACGAACATCTCACCATTTTTAATCCTGGCATAAGAATCTTTCAGGTTGGCACGACCCGATCTCATGGATTTGACTTCCGTCCCCGTGAGGACCATGCCTGCTTCAAATTCTTCAATGATGTAATAATCATGCCTGGCTTTTCGGTTTTCAGCCACTATTTTTATGTGCTTAAGCTCCAAGGCCCTTTTACTCCTCTATAAAAACTCCGGACCGCAATCTGAAAATATTACACAAACCCTTCAGCCGGCGCTGTCCGGCATGCGGCTTTTACGATCTCATCATATATCACTGAAAATGATATCGCTGTAATTATCCTGAACCATCTTCAGAATATCATCGGCGTTTTTCTGTTTCATTATCTGTTTCACGAAGTTTTTCGCGTACTTGATACTGATGCACCGGATCGCATTTTTCACTTCGGGAATGGACTGGGGGTTCATGCTCAGCTCATCGATACCCAGTCCCAGCAGCACAGGAATATTTGCCGGATCGCCGGCCATCTCTCCGCACATGGCCACTTTAATGCCTTTTCGTTTTGCGATTTTAGCCACATAGCTGATGATTCGAATCACCGCCGGATGCAGCGGGCGGTACAGATGAGCGACCTGCCGGTTTCCTCTGTCAATGGCGATCATGTACTGAATCAGATCATTGGTTCCGATGCTGAAAAAATCGACCTCATCTGCCAGTACATCCGCCATGACCGCAGCGGAGGGAATTTCGATCATGATGCCGATCTCGATATCCCGGTTGCACCTGACCCCTTCGCGCTCAAGCGCATCGGCAGCCTCGGAGAGAAGCCGTTTGGCTTCGCGAACCTCATCACAGCTGGAAATCATCGGAAACATGATGCGGGTATTGCCATAGGCAGCAGCCCTTAAAATGGCCCGGAGCTGGGTGATAAAAATATCGGTTCTCTTCAGACAGTACCGGATGGCGCGAAGTCCGAGAGCCGGATTTTTTTCCACGATCATCGAGCCGTTGGCGATGGCTTTATCCCCGTTGATGTCCAGGGTACGGATAGTCACCGGTTTGGGAGACATCACTTCCAGCACATCCCGGTATTTTTCAAACAGCTCATCTTCGCTGGGAAAGTCCGGTCGCCCCAGATACTGAAATTCGGTCCGGTACAGGCCGATACCATCCCCGCCGTGATAAATGGCGGAAAGCACATTTTCCGGCATTTCGATATTCGCCATGACTTGAAGCTGACAACCGTCCAGAGTTTGTGCAACGGCATGGCTGTCGCGGCTGATGTCGGCCTTGTGCCGTTCATAGCGTTCCTTTCGCTGTACATACTCGGAAAGCGTCCGGTCCGTGGGATTCACCACCACGATACCGGCAACTCCGTCAACGATAATCACGTCTTCGTTGCTGATCAGCGAGGTGGCATTACCCAGCCCCAGCACCGCCGGAATTTCAAAAGACTGCGCAATGATACCGGTATGAGAGGCTTTGCCCCCCCGGTCCATCACGACGGCCATGACCTGTTTGGGTTTGATTTGCGAAGTTTCGGCCGGGGACAGATCGTGCGCCACCAGAATCACCCGTTTGTCAATATCCGCGATCGTGTCGGTCTTGGCGCCGGTCAGATTTTTCATGATATATCCGGCCACATGGAAAACATCGTCCGAGCGTTCCTTCAGATACGGATCCGAAATTTTCTGGAACATGGATTTGATGCCGGAAACGACTTTCTTTAAGGCCCACTCCGCATTCACCCGGTCGGTTTCTATGGTTTCTATGGTTTTCCCATAGAGCATTTTGTCCTGGATGATGGCAGTATGACTTTCAAGAATACAGGCATTCTGGCGAAATTCTTCCGGTGTATTTTCGATCAGCTCGTGAAGCTTGTCCCTAGCCCCTTTGACCGCGGTCTTAAACCGCAGGACTTCATCCTGAAGGTATTCTTCCGCGATATCATATTTTTCGACAACATGAACCCCTTCGTCACCGACCAGGTAGGCATTGCCGATACAGATACCCGGAGATGCACTGATTCCCTTGATAAGGATGTCGTTGTCATCTGAGCTGATCATGCGATATTATTCTCCAAACCCATTTTCAACCAATACGCAAATATCATTTAAAACTCCCAGGTCGGATTCATCGTCAACTTTAATTGAGATATCAGCTCCCTTTGCGCAGGCCAGCGTCAATATATCAATCACACTGGATGCATCCACCCGCTGCCCCCCTTTGACAATCCAGACATTCGATCCGGCAAGTTGCGCAAGAGAGGCTATCTGAGCTGCCGCTCTTGCATGAAGTCCAAACTCGTTCACAATCATTACATCTTTGATCAATTCTTTCACTGCCTGTTCCATTTCATATCTACCTAAAATATATCCTGAATCCGAGTGTTTTATTGAAAATTTCCTAAGACAGCGTTATGACCGGAGCAACAATACCCTAACTGTGTTGATACGGGGCTACTTAAAGATTTAAATTTTTATCAGGAACCGCTCTGGATGTCAATTCTCAAATCATTGACAAGCCGGTCCCCGCCTGTTATGTTTTTTTTTCTGTGCATTTTTAACGCATTGATAATCCAGCGATTACGCAAACAGCCACTGAATGTTTTCCGGCTTCCATTTAGGTATATACGCAGCCTGACATATTTGACCCGGCATATTTGAATTGATGTTCATCCGATTCGATGCTAACAACATTTTTAAATCTTAACAGACATTCAATTATAGTTGATACCCACATCATTAAACTTCGACCAAACGGAAACAGGATGCTCATGGAAAAACAATTTCTGATCGATGCGTTTAAAACCGGAGAAAGCTGGCGTTTATTCAAAATTATGGGAGAATTTGTCGAAGGTGTCGACACGCTACATGATATCGGCCCCTGTGTCAGCATATTCGGCTCCGCGAGGATTAAACCGGGCGACCCGTATTATGATACAGCCGAACAGACCGCCGCTTTATTTGTCAAAAACAATTTCGGTGTCATCACCGGCGGCGGCGGCGGGATCATGGAAGCGGCCAATAAAGGCGCCACCGAGGCTGGGGGCACATCCGTCGGGCTCAATATCGTTCTGCCGTTCGAACAGAAACCCAATCTCTATGCCTCCACCCAGCTTCAATTCAAATATTTTTTTATCCGTAAATTGATGTTTGTCAAATACGCTTCGGCCTATATCGTCATGCCGGGCGGCTTTGGAACGCTGGATGAGTTGTTTGAAGCCGTCACTTTAATCCAGACCCATCGGATCAAGCCGTTTCCGGTCATCATGGTGGGATCGGAATACTGGTCCGGACTTATCGACTGGATCAAGGATCAATTTCTGAAAAAAAACCGGATCAGCGCCGAAGACATGGACATTATTCAGGTGATGGATGACCCGGAAGAAATCGTCAAAGCGGTCAAAAAAGTGGTCATCATCTGACGCGGCCCTGATGGCTGATGGTAAATTACCTGAGATAACCCTGCTTATCAAGTTTAAATTACAACCGATGCCAATTAAACCCAACATGATAGACGATCTGCCCCGGGAAGAGGTCGCCCGCCTTGTTCTGGACATGTTTCATCGCATCGCGGTTCATTACGGCCTGTGGTTTAACGAAATCCGGCACCAGATGGGAATGGAAAAGGCGCTGGAAGCCTTGAAGACCGCCTCTGAAAAAAGTATTGAGATTCAGTTGGAACGGCTTTCAAAAGCTTTCGGGTTTCAGATGAAAGACGGCATCCCCGCCCCCCTGCTGAACATGCCCAAAGAATCCCTGCTGAGGCTGTTAAATGATCTCTGTATCAACTGGCTGGCAAACGACGGGGTGTGGTTTCAGGCCGTGGAATTTTCAAACGGCATGAACGATGCCAAACGGTGCAACGATTCCTGCTGGGCTCAGTTTTCACCGTTTGAAGCCTGGTCCATCAAACGTTTTTTAGACCTGCCGGAGCGCCCCGGACTTGAGGGCCTCAAAACAGCGCTCAATTTCCGTCTGTATGCGCGCATCAACACGCAGACCCTCATTGATGAGAGCCCGGACAGTCTCATATTGCAGATGAACGACTGCCGCGTTCAGTCAGCCAGAAAACGAAAAGGCCTTGACGATTATCCCTGCAAATCCGCTGGCATGGTGGAATACCCCTATTTTGCCAGCGCCATTGATTCGAGGATCACCACCGAGTGCATCGGATGCCCGCCTGACAAGCATCCGGATCAATGGTACTGCGCCTGGCGCTTTACCCTCAAACAAGGAGACAGCCCGAGATGAAAGCCATGGTATTAAATCAAATCTGCAATCTCACCGAAAACAGAACCCCCCTCGTGCTGACTGAGCTGGCTGACCCGGTCCCGAAAGATGGCGAAATTCTGGTAAGCGTATCCGCCTGCGGCGTCTGCCATACCGAGCTGGACGAAATCGAAGGCCGAACCCCGCCGCCGCTATTTCCGGTAGTTCTCGGCCATGAAATCGTTGGAAGAGTAGTCCAGAACGGGCCCGGTACTGAAAAATTTCAACTCGGCGACCGGGTGGGAATTGCCTGGATTCATTCGGCCTGCGGGGCCTGTTCCCATTGCCTGGCCGGCAATGAAAATCTGTGCGCACAATTCAGGGCTACCGGCCGGGATGCCAATGGCGGTTATGCCGAGCTGACCACCGTGCCGGAGCGGTTTGCCTACCGCATTCCCGAGGGCTTTTCAGATCTTGAAGCCGCTCCCCTGCTGTGCGCCGGCGCCATCGGCTACCGGTCACTGCGGCTGACCGGCCTTAAAGACGGTCAGAATCTGGGGCTCACCGGATTTGGCGGCTCTGCCCACCTGGTACTGATGATGGCAAGACATAAATTTCCGAATTCCAGAGTCTTTGTGTTTGCCCGTCATGAAAAGGAGCGCCTTTTTGCAATAGAACTTGGCGCTGTATGGGCTGGATCCCCCGAAGATGATTCTCCGGAAAAACTCGACAGCATCATCGATACCACACCCGCCTGGAAGCCGGTGGTGGAGGCCCTTAAAAATCTGAAAAGTGGCGGCAGGCTCGTCATCAATGCCATCCGCAAAGAATCGGCTGATCAGCCGTACCTGATGAATCTGGATTATCCGATTCACCTGTGGCTTGAAAAGGAAATCAAAAGCGTTGCGAATGTCACCGCAAAAGATGTCGAAGAATTTTTACAGCTCGCGGCGGCGATCCCCATCCGACCGGAAATTCAGGTCTATCCGCTGGAAGAAGCCAATACGGCCCTGGTGGAACTGAAAGAAAAACACGTGCGGGGGGCAAAAGTGCTGGAGATAGCGCCCGGTGGGCGGACTTAGGACCGCTATCGCTCGAGGAGCACTTCGTTTGAGGCAAAAGATAAGAAGCAAAGCTACCGCCCCTCAGTCTGCAACCAACTGCTCCATCTTAAGAGATCTCAACCGGTTGATGGCCCCTGCCAGTTCAAAGGACCTGAAGCGCGCCAGATCTCCGGTGATATACGGAGTCAGGATATCCAGTCCGTTCTGATCCAGATCCCTGACGACACGGTCAACAACTGCTTTCAGGGAATTTTTCCCGTCCATGTACCGGGTGGCATAACACATGGCATGGGCGATCGCCCGGGTCTGGGCCTCATCGACGATCTGCTCCATATCCCACAGGTCTATCTCCTGACGCCCGAAACGGATATGGCGGCATCCTGCGGCGGAAATTTTTATTCTGGCATCATTTCTGAACGGATTGACGCTTTCGGAATCCGGCATGCGCTCCGTTACCGGGCCAAAATACGGCCCGCCTTCTTCCATTCGACCCGTAACGCAGTCTCTGGCAATGTCTTTTGCGGCCCGGGTGACATCAGCGGGCAGATAGTCCGTCATCTGAATAACATGATCGGCAACCCCGAAATAATCCCCGCATCCGCCCATGACCAGAACGGTTGACACCCCTTTTTGTTCATAAAGCTGCCGGACCCGGTCAATAAACGGAGTAATCGGCTCTTTCTCCCGGGTTACCAGCATCTGCATCCGGTGATCCCGAATCATGAAATTGGTAGCTGACGTATCTTCATCCAGCAGGAGCACCCTGGCCCCCATTTCAAGCGCTTCGCAGATATTGGCCGCCTGGGATGTGCTGCCGCTGGCATTGTCGGTTGAAAAGGCATCGGTTGACTTGCCAAAGGGAAGGTTTCCGATAAAGGCAGAAATATCGGTTTTTTCGATCCGCCGGCCATCTGCGGCACGGATTTTGACGGCACCGGCCACGGTAACCACCCGCTCTCTGCCGTCACCGGGAAGATGGTTATACACCCCGAGTTCCAAAGCGTTGAGCAGCGTGGATTTGCCGTGATATCCCCCGCCCACGATCAGGGTCACGCCTTCGGGAATTCCCATGCCTGTCACCGTTCCCGAATTGGGAAGATCAACGGCGACCCTGAACCGGTCCGGAGATTTAAATAAAATCACCTCATCCTTATTCATGGGACCCGGATCGATTCCACTGCTACGGGGCAACAGCGCGCCATCGGCCACAAAAGCGGTCAGACGAAGCGATTCGAGCCGGTCTCTCAACGCATCGGCATCTTCTGCGGCAAAAATATGCCGGTAAAGTTCCCCCGGATCGACCGGCGCCATAAACAGGGACGATTGAACGATGCGGGGCAGCTCCTCAAAAAACATGACCCGGGCATCGCTGCCGGCAATTTTTCTCCCGAATGCCGGAAGGCCCATAAAAAACCGGGCTTCAACATATCGGTCATCGATGGTCATGGAATTTCGCTCAAGCACCTCCTGGACCGGCCGGTCGATGGTGATCAACCCGCCTTTGCCGATTCCCCGGCTGCCGCGGGACAGCTTCCGGCAGCTGTCGTAAAATTTCCGGGTCAAAAAATCGCACAGTGCGACCCTCCGGCTCCGGCTCGAGGTGGTATCGGGCAAAAAGCCCGAGGCGCTTCTCGGCACCCGGACATGAATCCGGCTGGCGGCCGCGTAGGGATCCCCCTGCACATGGGCGATGACCAGCTCATAGCCGGCAAACTGATATCTGCCTTCTATCTGTCTGTAGGCCTTATATCCCCTGCCGTCTATTGCGGATAATAGTTCCCTCAATGCCGAATCGGTTTTCATCCCGCCCCTTCCGTGTGATTATGACATTTTTCAGATGATCCATCTCAATTAACTTAGCGCGCTATCGCGCGGACTAAGGACCGCTATCGCTTGAGGACCACTTCGTTTGAGGAGCGCTTCGCTTGAGGCAAAAGATAAAAAACAGGAAGCTTTTATCTTATAACATCCTCAAACAAGGACGCAAAGATCCCACCCCTCAGACACTCAGTCCTTTTTTTCGGACTCGCTCATAACTTCGGCCATAGTTCCGGAGTGTGGCCGCGGAGTCCCGCCCGTTCCCGGCGTACGACATTGCGCGATCCGGGGAAAAGATGCCGGGACTATGAAGCGTTAAAAAGCGCAAACTGTTTGAGGCGCGCCGAGTTTTTGCGCTTTAGCTTCATAGTCCCGGCATCCCCCGGATCGTGTTGGAGAAGCCGGGAATGGGCGGGACGGAGCACCGCAACATTGTGGCCGCAATTATGATCGAGCCCTAATCATATTTGACCGCACTGAACCGCATCAGTTTTTCCCAGTTATGGTGGGCTTCGATATACCGGACCGTGCCGGTTTTCCCCCGGATCACCAAAGAATGGGTAACGGCGCCGGTACCCGTATACCGAACCCCTGACAAAAATTTACCTCCGGATATCCCGGTTGCCGCGAAAAGGACCTCTTCGCTGTTGACCAGATCCTTTGCCGTGTACACCTGACGCAGATCCCTCCCCGCTTTCCGGAGCGCTTCGAGTTCTTCCGGCAGCTGGGGATCCAGCCGCGCAAACAGCTCCCCACCCAGTGCCCGGATGGCGCAGGCGGCCAGCACCCCTTCGGGCGTGCCTCCGGTACCGATCATCGCATCCACTGAGCAGCAGGGATCAACAGCCATCAGGGCGCCGGCCACATCACCGTCCGTGTGAAGCTGAATCCGGGCACCGGCCTTCCGGATCTCTGAAATCAGCTGCTGGTGCCGGGGCTTATCCAGTACAAATACCACCAGGTCATCCACGTCTTTGCCAAGTTTCCGGGCGATGTGTTTTAAATTATCCCCAACCGGGGCATCGATATCCACGGCATCTCTGGCCGAAGCCGGGACAACCAGTTTTTTCATATAAAAGCTGTGCCCCGGATCGAACATGCTTCCGGCCGGTGCCACCCCCACCACGGAAATGGCATTGGGCCGGCCATATGCCAGCAGGCGGGTTCCTTCTACCGGATCAACGGCCACATCCATTTTCATGCCCTGGCCAGTCCCGAGTTTCTCCCCGTTGAACAGCATCGGGGCCTTGTCTTTTTCTCCTTCACCGATAATGACGGTACCATCGAACTGTATGACGCTGAATGACAGCCGCATGGCATTGACGGCAGCCGCATCCCCGGATTCTTTATCCCCCTTGCCGAGCCACCGGCCCGATGCCAGCGCCGCTGCTTCGGTAACCCGGACCAGATCCAGTGCAAAATTATGTTGAGGTATTTCCATGGTATTTCTCCCGGATAAATATTGATGAACTCATAAGAATCTACTCAGAGAAGTCAACAAGCCCGAATGGACCCATCAACTTTACTGACGATATACTTGCAGGCAGCATATGCTGTTTGCACTCTCCAAAGGTATATGATAGCGGATAATACAGGGTATGCAAAATAAATTATCCAAACAATTTATCAACCCCCGCTCATGGAGATCCGATATGAAACGTCATGTTTCCGTAAGCCTGACAGTCCTGTCCGTTTTACTGATTCTGATGGCATTGCCCTGCAAGGGCACCTGTGACGCATCCGGCCCAGCTGACATCCCTGCCGGGCTTCAGGACTGGACCGCATGGGTCCTGCACGGCATGGAAGATCAGCTGTGCCCGACCGACTTTAACGACGAAAACGCCCACCGGTGCAGCTGGCCGACCCGTCTGACGCTTCACATCGAACCGGAGGGGGGCCGGTTTGAAATCCGGTGGCTGATATTTTCACCGGGCTGGGTGAACCTGCCGGGAACGCCCGGAACATGGCCTGCCGGTGTAACCGCAAATGGAGAACCGGCGCCTGTCATGGAGCGCAACGACACCCCGTCCATCCGTCTTCTTCCGGGAACCTGGCAGATAAAAGGCTCGTTCAAATGGACCAAAATCCCCGAAATGATCCATATCCCTGCCGAAGCAGGGCTGGTCACTCTCTTTATCAACGGGAAAAAATCAAACAGCCCGTTTCTGGACCCCGGCGGACGGCTGTGGCTTCAAAAGCGGGCACAGGAGGAGGTGCTGGAAAACCGCGTTGACGTTCGCCTGTTTCGGCTGCTCAACGACACCATCCCCATGAACGTGACCAGTCACCTGGACCTGAGCATTTCCGGACAGGCCAGGGAAATAACGCTCGAAAATATGCTCCCGGACGGTTCGATCCCCATGCGCCTTGACAGCCCGCTGCCGGCCAGGCTGGGAGCGGACGGCCAGCTGCTGATACAGGCCCGCCCCGGGCGCTGGGCAGTCCGGATCCTCTCCCGCTTTGAATCTCCCATCGAGCAGATCGAACCGGTGGCGACGCCCTATGGCCCGGAAATCTGGTCGTTTCAGTCCCAGAACCATCTCCGGATGGTCAAACTGACCGGGGCGGCTCCCGTAGAACCCGGACAGACCGATATGCCTGAAGAATGGAAGCAGTTTCCCGCCTATATCATTGAACCTGACAGCACATTAAAATTTACGACCATCCGCCGCGGAGACCCTGATCCGGCTCCGGACCGACTGACGCTTCAGAAAACCTGGTGGCTGGATTTTGACGGCACCGGATATACCATACAGGATACCATCACCGGTACCATGAGCCGCCAGTGGAGCCTGTGGATGAACCCGCCCACACAGCTGGGACGGGTATCGGTCGATGGAAAGGATCAGCTGATCACGGCCCGGGGCAGGGATAAAAAACCCGGAGTCGAGCTGCGTCGCGGAAGCCTTCACCTGGAAGCCGACTCCCGGCTTACCGCCTCCATCACGCGGGTGCCCGCGGTCGGATGGGATCACGGATTTGAGAGCGTATCCGGGATTCTGAACCTGCCTCCCGGATGGCGGCTTCTGTCCGCAGACGGAGTGGACGTTCTGCCGGGGACCTGGTTTCAGCGCTGGACCCTGCTGGACTTTTTTGTTGTACTGATGATCGCCCTTTCCATATACAAGCTCAAAAATCGGAGCTGGGGCCTGCTGGCCCTGGCAACGCTGGTCCTGATTTATCATGAGGCCGGTTCCCCGCGGCTGGTATGGCTGCATATCGTCGCCGCCCTGGCACTGTCCCGGATACTTCCCGACGGCTGGTTCAAAAAAGTCATCAACCTGTGGGCCATTGCCGCCGTCGTTGTCCTGCTGGCCACTTCCATACCGTTTATGGTCCACCAGATCCGAACCGGCATTTATCCCCAGCTGGAAAAACCCGGCAGCATCGTCCGGCCGTCATCCACCGTAAGTGACAAAATTGCCGGATCGCTTCAAAAACGTGAAGACAGAGACTCCATGCCGCTTACATCCGCCAGACGTATGACAAAAAGTCTGATTTCGGAAAAACCGGATTCTTCCGAGCCTGATGTCCGCACCCAAGCCGTACTGGCACAGGACCCGAACGCGCTGATTCAGACAGGCCCGGGGCTGCCGGACTGGCGATGGAACCGCTTCAGTCTGAAATGGAACGGTCCCGTGCATAAAGACCAGAGCATCCGCCTCTGGTTTCTGTCACCGGCAGTAAACCTCGCGCTCGCTTTTGTGAGAGTCCTGTTGCTGGCGGGGTTGATCTCAGGCTTCATTGACCCGAAAAAATGGCGGCAGGTGGCCGGAAAACTCTTTCCGACAGCGGCAGCCGGGCTCATGGCAGCGGTGCTGATCCTGTCACCGCACATCACCGGCGCCCAGACGCAGCCTGCCGATTTTCCCCCGCCGGATCTGTTGAAACAACTTCAGGAGCGACTGCTGGAGCCGCCGGACTGTCTGCCAAACTGCGCATCCATTGTTGCAATGGACCTGAATGCAACCGCGGATCAGATCCGGATTCAGTTAGATATCCACGCCGCCTGCCAAACCGCTGTTCCCCTGCCGGGGGCCTTGAATTCCTGGATGCCGCAATCCGTCCTGCTGGACGATCACCCGGCACAGGGGCTTTCCAAAACCGTTTCAGGCACCAACCCGATGCTCTGGGCGCTGGTTCCCGAAGGCATTCACCGCCTCATTCTGTCCGGCAGCACCGGAGGCGCCGATACGATTCATATCCCGCTGCCCCTGCCCCCACGGCACACAACGGTCAGCAGCAGCGGGTGGACAATTAAAGGCGTGCATCCCGATGGCCGGACCGAAGCCGCTCTCCAGCTGACCCGGGCAGAAACCAGAAGCGGTGAAGCCAGGCCCGTCAACGGCAGCGTGCTTCCGCCCTTTCTTCATGTCGGCAGGACCCTGCATCTGGGCCTGTCCTGGCAGATATCGACGGTCATCACCCGGCTCACACCGACCGGAACGCCGGTGGTCCTGTCCCTGCCGCTGATTCCGGGAGAATCGGTCACCACCTCCGGCATCCAGGTGGAAAACCGGCAGGCCCTGATCAATTTCGGATCTGAAGACCGTAAAATCCAGTTCCTGTCGGATCTGGAGATGGCACCGGACATTGAACTGAGTGCCCCCGGATCGACCGCCTGGGCCGAAACATGGATTCTGGACGCAAGCCCGGTCTGGCATTGCGAATTTACCGGAATACCCGCCATCCATCACCAGAACGACAACGGCCAGTGGCGGCCGGAATGGCGGCCGTGGCCGAAAGAGCAGGTCAGCATAAGCATCTCCCGGCCTGAAGCCATCCCGGGACAGATTGTCACCATCGATTCGACCCATCTGGAATGGACCCCGGGACAGCGATTTAACAAGGCAGCGCTGACATTGTCGGTCCGGACCAGCCGCGGGGGACAGCATCCATTCATCCTGCCGGATGATGCAGATCTGCAGCTGGTAAAAATCAACAACCAGTTGCAGCCCATCCGTCAGGAAAACCAGAAGGTCATCGTGCCACTCAAGCCCGGCGCACAGACCATCCGGCTCGAATGGCATCAGCCGGCCGCTTCCTCCCTGATCTGCCAGAGTCCGCCGGTCCATATCGGAGAGCCGGCCGTCAATGCCGATATCACTTTTCACATACCCCGGAACCGCTGGATTCTATGGGCAGGCGGCCCGCGCCTCGGCCCCGCGGTATTGTTCTGGAGTTATCTGATCGTCGTGCTGATCGCGGCAGCCGGTCTGAGCCGGGTTCCCTTCACGCCGCTCAAAATGCATCACTGGCTGCTTCTGGGCCTTGGTCTGACGCAGGTTCACCCCCTGGTAGCCCTGATTGTTGTCGGGTGGCTGATCGCACTTGGCCTGCGAAAAAGGCAGCCGCCCCCCGAGCACTGGGCTGCTTTTAACGCCACGCAGGTCCTTTTGTTCCTGTGGACAACGGC
>JAQWFD010000057.1 GCA_028704555.1 Desulfobacterales bacterium | reverse complement strand
CTGCTTATCGGTCAGATCAAGACGATCTGTGCATAAGACATAACAACCGTCAAATCTGGAGCTTTGGTCGTATTGCTCGCGTTTTTTCCAGACAATGTCCTTGGCTTTAACCGATTTAACCGGTTTGCCTTCAGGTATCACCGTCACGTCATATAGCTTTCTGATTACCACTCTTTTTCAGCCAACGTTAACAAGCGCTCTGGCATTGGCGGTGTCCGGACAGCAATATATTAACCCGGCAAAAAAATACTAGAAAAATTTTTTGTAATATGCTATACTTCTTCCCATGAAAAAACGAGATGCGAGAAAGCTGAGTACAGAGGCACAACAGGAACTTCGAGAGATGGCAATCCGTCTCAAGAAATCAGGCAAAACATATAAGGCAATTGCCGAGATTATTCATGTCCAACCAACAACGATCTGCGCATGGTATAAGGCCTACGAGCGCGACGGCAAAAAAGCCATCAAAATTAAAAAACGGGGCAGACCTTCTGGAAGTTGCAGAACTCTAACTGCAGCCCAAGAGAGTAAAATTCAAAAGGTTATAGTGGATAAATGCCCTGATCAGTTAAAACTACCCTTCGCACTATGGACTCGCGTTGCCGTTCAGCAGCTTGTAAAAGAACTTTTTTCAATCAAAATGCCTATCCGCACAGTCGGTGAATATCTGAAACGATGGAACTTCACACCTCAAAAGCCTTTGCGGAAAGCATATAAACAGAATCCAAAGGCGGTTAAGGCTTGGCTGAAAGAGGAGTACCCGGCCATTGCTAAACGATCCAAAGAAGAGAAAGCAGAGATCCACTGGGGAGATGAAACAGGGCTTTGTAATGACAGTTATCATGACTCCTGCAATTAAATTACATCCAAGATGTCAACGTGTAAATCTTATTTCAACGGTAACTAATCAAGGTAAAGTTCGCTTTATGGTCTATAAAGATAAAATGAATTCCCAGACATTGATTCGATTTATGAAACGGCTTATTAAGAATTCTAAGCAAAAAGTGTTTCTTATTTTGGACAACCTCAGAGTTCATCATAGCTATATGGTCAAAGACTGGCTGGAAGACCACAAAACGGAGATAGCGGTTTTCTTTTTACCGGCCTATTCGCCCGAGTTGAACCCGGATGAGTATCTTAATTGTGATTTAAAAATCGGTGTGCATAGCAAAGTCCCAGCCAGAACAAAAAAGCAGTTGGCGAAAAAGGTGATCTCGCACTTGCGTAAATTGCAAAAAATGCTAGGTCGAGTAAAAAACTACTTTCGGCATCCAAAAATTGTTTATGCGGCTTGATTTATGTATTTAATTGCCGGATTAATATTTTGAACAGAAGTAAAAATGCTTCAATCCGTTCAGGAGAATGCCGACCGCGTTCTGTTTACTCTGCTCAGAAGCGTATTGCGTTTTCTTTCAGAAACCCCCTGAGCGTAGAGGATGATCATTCTGAATTGGTATTCTTTATTTTCGTTTTCCTCGTCAATGATGGTCAGAGGGACTTCGAAACCGCGATTGATTTGGCTTTTATAAGGAACAAGCTGTTCACAGTCATGAGTATCAAGCGCTTTATATAATGCCATTTTATAGGTTTCGTACATTGGTGCCGGGGCAATAAAGAACCCCTCATTGTCGTGGATATGCGCCATGTTTGCAACGGTTGTGTAGCTTCGAATCTGCAACGTAAAGAAAATCCTGGAGCCCCAGCAGATCTATGAGGTTTTCCCATTGCTCGACACAGGTTGTCACATCCGCCGTGTTGCCGCTATAAGCTTTCTGAAATAATGGAAATACGCTGTCTGAGCTTACCGATAATGACCATACAAGTTGCTTCAGATCCTGGCGGTGCTTTTTGCTGTAACCAAATGTCAATTTAATGCTGTCGGCAGTTTTGTTGTTATCACAGTCACCGTAAACGGAGGCCGATGTGGTATCATTGTGACAGATATCATTTTTGATGCCAAACTCGTCGATCATGTGCTTTGTGATCAGGGTTTCTATATTGCCGATACCGTAAGCAAATATTGCATCCAGGGTGTCGGCCATCCTGTCATCAAAGTACTCTTTGGGATCAATCCCCGGAAGGATAGCCTCCAGGGTGTTGGTCTCACTTGCAAACTGACATATTTTGTACAGCTGCATCACCTGAAATAAGATGCCGGTGATCATCGCCACTGAGGCCTGACCATGGGTCAGAATTTTTCTTCTCGGGTCAAGATCGATTTGCTCGTCAATAATTTTGCTAATTCCGCATTTTTCAAAAAAATGGCGTAATATCGGAGCGAATCCGATAACTTTGGTCTGAACCGATTGCAAGACATTATCTGCCAATATAGAGCCTCCTTAAGTTATTGAAATGACTCTATATTGCTTTTAAGAAAAAGTCTAGTTTTATTTTCAGTAAATTCAGGCAGTTATATCAAGCCTAACTGGATTTAAACAGATATAGGACAAAAAATCAGCCATTTCCTAAATTTTTAGCCCATTTTCTAACATTTTCTAATCTTTGAACCATGCTAAATGATAAGCGAAATCCAAGCTTTTATTGACGTCAACAGACTCTATCGCCTATCATTTATATTTGAATCCGGCTGACAATTGCTGCGTGCCCATTCAAGATCCGCTGCAATGGAAGTCCTTTCCCGGCCGGGATTCGCTGAAGTCGACCCTATTTTGAGCGCGCATCATGAGCCAAACAAATTCAAATCAAGGCGGCGGACACCTCGGAACCTTCGCCGGCGTTTTCACACCTAGCATTCTCACGATTCTCGGCATCATTTTATTTCTGCGGCTGGGTTTTGTGGTCGGAAACGCCGGTATAGCAAAGGCGCTGGTCATTATTGGCATGGCAAACGCCATCTCCATACTGACGAGCATTTCGCTCTCGGCCATCTCCACCAATCTGAAAGTCAAAGGCGGCGGCGACTACTACCTGATTTCCCGCACGCTCGGGCCTGAGTTCGGCGGCGCGATCGGCATCGTCTTGTTTCTGGCGCAATCCGTATCCATTGCCTTTTACTGTATCGGCTTTGGCGAGGCAATTGCCGGGGCGCTGCCCCAAAACACTTTATTTTCGGTCCGGATCATTGCCGTCATGGCCATGGCCTTTCTTTTTGTATTCGCCTGGCTGGGCGCGGACTGGGCGACCAAGTTTCAATTCATCGTGATGGCCATTCTTTCGGCCGCTTTGGTTTCTTTTTTCATCGGCGGTGCTCTCAGGTGGGACAGCGCATTGGTGCTGAAAAACTGGAACGCGCCTTCCGGTGGCCTTGGTTTCTGGACGCTTTTTGCCATATTTTTCCCAGCCGTCACGGGTTTTACTCAAGGGGTCAGCATGTCCGGAGATCTCAAGGACCCGGGCAAAAGCTTACCGCGAGGCACCTTTGCGGCGGTAGGCATTTCAAGCATCATCTATTTTGGAGCAGCCATTTTATTTTCAGCGGTTCTTCCGACTTCCGATCTGGCCAGGGACTACTATGCGATGCAGCGTGTAGCCGGCATCGGCTTTCTGGTCCAGGCAGGGGTTATCGCCGCCACGCTTTCCTCGGCTATGGCCTCATTTCTAGGCGCGCCGCGCATCTTGCAGTCCCTGGCCGGCGACCGGATTTTTCCTTTCCTGACCCCTTTTTCCCATGGCGCCGGGCCGGGCAACAACCCCAGACGCGGCGCGTTGCTCTCCCTGGCCATCGGCATTGCCACGATCGGCATGGGCAATCTGAATGTGGTCGCCTCGGTGGTCTCCATGTTTTTTCTGATTTCTTACGGTCTTCTTAATTACGCGACATTTTACGAAGCCCGGGCCGCCAGTCCGTCCTTTCGGCCAAGATTTCGTTTCTTTGATTACCGGTTGAGCTTTCTCGGCTTTTTGGCTTGTCTGGGCGCCATGTTGGCCATCGATATATCCGCCGGCATTGCGGCAATCGCCGTCTTGTTCGCCATCTACCAGTATCTTCGCCGAACCGCTGGACCTGCAAGGTGGGCCGACAGCAGGCGATCTTATTATCTTAAAAACATTCGGGAAAATCTTCTAGCCGTATCAACCGAACCGGCCCATCCCAGAGACTGGCGTCCGCACCTGTTAGCGTTTTCGGACGATTCGCATCGGCGGGACCAGTTGCTGCGTTTCTCATCATGGATACAAGGCAACAGCGGATTTGTAACGGCGGTTCGCATCCTTGAAGGCGAAGGCGTCAAAATGCTCAAGCTTCGAAATGAAGCCGCTGCCCAGCTTCAAGCCGACATCGCGGCCAATAAGATCGAGGCGTTCGCCCTTGTTCTCGCTACTCCGAGCCTTGAAATCGCCATCCATACGCTGATTCAGTCATTCGGCATCGGACCGCTGAAAGCCAACACCCTTCTGATCAACTGGCTTGAACGGCCGCAAACCGGTGCGCCCGAGCCGACCTCCTACATACGCAACCTTCGCACAGCGCTCAGATTCGGCTGCAACATCATGATCCTGGACGCCAAGGAAGACATATGGAAAGCGCTTGAAGCCCTGCCTTCAGAAAAACGCATCATTGATATCTGGTGGTGGGGAGATGCAACCAGCCGACTGATGCTCCTTCTGGCGTACCTGATGACCCGAAACGAAAAATGGGAAAATGCAAAAATCCGACTGCTGGCCGCCGGAGGAGACTCCGAAGCGGACCGGAGTATTGAAGGGGTGGAAAGTATCCTGGAAGAAGCACGCATCGATGCCGAGGCCCATGTGGTTGAGGAAGCCAATGCCGATAAAATCGCCATTTATTCGGCTAATTCCGCAATGGTGTTCCTGCCCTTTCGCATCCGCTACAACCGCCTGATCGACCCTTTCAAGGATCCGCTGGACGAGCTTCTGAACAGGCTTCCGCTGACCACTTGCGTTCTGGCCGCGGAAGATATCGATCTTGACGCGGAACCCGAGGAAGGTACAGCAGGCGAAACCGCCGCAGCACAGGACGCTCTGGCCGATGCAGAAAAAAAGACCGAAAAACTCCAAAAAACTGCAAAAAAGTCCTCGGACCTGGCAGATGAAAAACGCCAGGAATTTGATCTGACCGCCGCTTCAAATCCAGACGAACCGGCCTTGAAAAAAATGGAAACCGAAGTCAAGGAAGCGGAACAAGAAGCTCAAACAGAGGCCAAACGCGCGGCAAAGGCCCTGGCTAAAGCCAAACAAGCAGCAATTGAACTGGAAAAACTCGGGGTTGCGCCGAAAAAACCGGACAATGAGTCGCAGACACAGACGAATAAGGAATAATCATTATCGGACCACGTGGTCAGCACCCGTGAATTATGAGGACACATCCTGGAGAAATTCTTATTGAGGAATTTCTTACACCACTGGGTATCAGTCAATATCGACTTGCCAAGGATATAAGTGTGCCTCCAAGGCGTATTAACGAAATCGTCCACGGTAAGCGTTCGATCACTGCTGATACAGCATTGCGTTTGGGACTTTTTTTTGAGATAGCGCCCCAATTCTGGCTAAATCTTCAAAACCGATTCGATCTTGAGGTAGCAGAAGATTTACTGGCAAATCGGCTTGATAAGGAAGTACACGCTCTCAGTTCAAATGCAGCTTGAGACACTGTATCGTTTATAACGGGCTGCTATGCGTGGTTATTGATGAGACGACTTTGGACCGGATATGAGGTCAGTTTTAACCACCGGGAATAACGGTCATGAAAAAATGCATGTCCATGAGATTTAAAGGATTGTGGGGGTCAAACAGCTGGCTAAGTTTGATTTAATGGTAGCCCCTGAGAAAAGGCACCTTATACGGTTCAGCCGATTTCATCCAAGCCGGAGCAGACGGATAGTTTTTCCGGGGTTTGAGATATACTAGGCCCTTGACAATAAAGGGCTGGTAAGAATTATGCAACGGACTGCGCGCAAGAAATTGCAGGGCGCATGTCGCCGCATAGCAAAAAAACAAAATTTTTTCCGTTATATTAAACCGGCAATCAGTAGTGTCCGGTTAGGTTTTTGCATGTAACGTGTTGAAAACAATTATCATCTAAATCATTTTTTCTCTTGACATACAGGGTAAAAAAATTTTTGTGCCTCCTTGTTAGAATAAACAATAATAACAAGGAGATACAAATATTTTGCACCCAATCGAAATACCCAAGAAAAAAATTGATTCTAAAACCTTTTATTCGTTTGTTTTGCCGATGCTCAAAGTATTACCTGATGCTCCAGAGCTCTTATCCAAAGGAGATCGACCACTAAAAATGACCTTCGAAGATCAGTTGAAAGCTATTATATATTTCCATTTACAGGAGCATGAATCTGGGCGTCATCTAATTCAGGACTTTGCTGAAGATGAATTTGCCAAACAGCACATTGCCCCTGAAAACGGTATCGGTAAAAGCAGTTTTTTCGAAATTCAAAACACTCGCGGTCTTGAACAGCTACAATTTGTTTTTGAACAACTCTATAAACAAGCCCATGGTGTTTTACCTAAAACCTTTGAAGATCTTGGTGATCTTGTTGCCATCGATGGTTCATTGATTGATGCTGTTTTGTCCATGTATTGGGCCGATTACCGAAAAGGCTCAAAAAAAGCCAAAGGACATTTTGGATTTGATATCAATCGAGGCGTTCCTAACAAAGTTTATCTCACGAACGGCAATGGTGCAGAACGTCCCTTTGTCGGCCGAATTCTTTCCCCGGGTCAAACCGGCGTTATGGATCGCGGATACCAAAGTCATAAGGATTTTGATCTTCTTCAGCAAGATGGCAAACATTTTATTTGCAGAATCAAAATTAAGACAACTCGAACTGTCGTAAAGCAAAATCCTGTCGATCTAGACAGCTATGTCTTTTATGACTCCGTGGTTCTTCTGGGAACCCCGCGAATCAACCAATCTGAAAAATCCGTTCGGGTTGTCGGCTACAAAATCGATGGCGTTAAATATTTTATTGCTACTGATCGGCACGATCTTACAGCTGAGCAAATTGCCACAGCATACAAACTCAGATGGAGAATCGAAACTTTTTTCAAATGGTGGAAAAAGCATCTGAAGGTATATCACCTAATTGTTCGAAGCGAATACGGCCTGATGGTACAAATCCTTGGCGGATTGATCACATATCTGTTGATGGCGATATACTGTCGGACAAAATTCAATGAACCGGTCTCCATTAAGAGAGTCCGGGAACTTCGTGCCACAATTCGTAATGAATTGTACGGCACGCATTCACAGGTTGATGATAAAATTTTCAAAGAGCACGAAGAATTATTCGCTCATGCAAAAACCTAACCGGACATCACTGACCGGCAATCAAATATACCAATGTCTTTTCCAAAAAAGACTTATTTTATAAAGGTCTTCGTGAATAAGTATTTTACGTAAACAGTTGCCAGGTTAATATCTACCGCCCGCTTCGCTCGAGACTGAAGCGAACGGGCGGTAGAAAATAAAAGAGTTTTTTTGTAACTTCAGGAAGCGTCACCCTCGCCGTCCTGTTCTGGCACATCTCCACCGCCGCCCAACACGGCATAGATTTGAATCTGGTTACCAAACCTATCCAGCCGGACGCCTATGAGCCCCTGCCGGGCGGCATAAAGCGAACGCTGAGCATCCAGTACACTTAAATAGGTATCGATCCCCTTTTCGTATCGCATTGTTGAAAGCCGATAGGTCGCCTCGTTGGCTTCTACAAGGGATTGTTGCGCGGCCATCTGGTCCCCTATGGTCCCTTTTTTGGCAAGCGCATCAGCCACCTCCCTGAATGCCGATTGAATCGCCCGTTCGTATTGAACCAGCGCAATCTGTCGTTCCACTTCTGACACTTTCACGGCCGATTTCAGGCCGGAATCAAAAATCGGTATACTGACCCCGGGCACAAATGTCCACGTGCCCTGGTCGGATGTGAAAAGATCCGATAAATCGGCACTCGCCAGCCCGATCGAGGTTGTAAGCGAAATGCTGGGGAACAGAGCGGCCCGGGCGGCACCGATATTAGCGTTGGCGGCCTTGAGCAGATTTTCCGTCTGAAGGATATCGGGACGTTGCAGAAGCACTGCAGAAGACATTCCGGGTGAAACATCCGCCAGCGGTATGATGCTGCCCAGGGTATCGGGCAGCAGGTCGGCCGGTACCGGTGAGCCCACCAGCAGATTCAGGGCATTCTGATCCCGGGCCGTCAGTTCGGTAAACCGGGCTACGTCGACCCGGGCCGAATCCACTCGGGTCTGAACCTGACGAAGATCGAGTTCCGGCGCAAGTCCGACTTCAAAGCGCCGCTGGATTAAATGGTAGGTGTCCTGCTGGCTCTGGAGGGTGGATTGGGCCAATTGAAGATTTTCCCGGTCCCCGGCAAGAGTTATGTAGTTAGTGGCAACTTCAGACACCAGAACTATCTGTGCACTCCGGCGGGCCTGTTCTGTTGCGAAAAATTCCTCCAGCACGCGTTTCTCCAGGCTTCGGATGCGGCCGAAAAAATCGATCTCCCAGGAACTGACGCCCAGACCAACCTGGTACTGCTCTGCGTGCATCGAATGCCCGGTGTAGGATAAATCCGCCGGAACGCGCTCCTTATAGTAGCTGCCGCCTGCCGCGACATCGGGTAAAAGATCGTCCCGCTGAATACGATACAAAGCACGCGCCCGTTCGACATTCAAGGCAGCAACCTTCAGATCGCGATTGTTTTGCAGGGCCATATTAATGACCTGCCTGAGGGATTCATCATTGAAAAATTCCCGCCATCTCAGGTCGGCGGCAAACGGTGTGTCCTGCCGGGCCCCTGTCTCTTCGTATGCTGGTCCGCCGGGCCAGATTTGCGGCACCGGCGCCTCAGGTTGTTTATATTCCGGGATCAGCGAGCACCCCCCCATAATGACGCATATTCCCAGCAAATAAAACAATTTCTTATTCATGGCTTTCACTCCCGGATAAAACCAGTTTCGTTTCTGCAGAACTTTCACTTTTTCTTTGCCGGCCGAGCAGTCTATAAATCAGTACATAGAAAAGCGGTGCAAAAAGGGTGACCAGGAAGGTGGAGGATATCACACCGCCCACAACACCGATACCGATTGCTCTCTGGGCGCCGGACCCGGCGCCGTTGGCCAGGGCCATCGGCAGAACGCCGAATCCAAAGGCCAGTGAAGTCATCACAATGGGCCGCAACCTTAATTTTGCCGCTTCGAGGGTGGCGTCGACGAGCGGCATCCCATCATCCACCCGTGCTCTGGCAAACTGGACGATCAGGATAGCGTTTTTGGTGGCAAGACCAAGGAGCGTCAACAGCCCGATCTGAAAATACACATCGTTGGGCAGCCCCATCCAGCTGGATGCGATCACGCCGCCGACAACCCCCAGCGGCAGGGTCATCAGGATCGAGATGGGAATCGGCCAGCTTTCATACAGCGCCGCCAGGCATAAAAAAATCACCAGAACGGAAAACGCGTACAATAAGGGCGCCTGGGAACTGGCCATCCGTTCCTGGTAGGACAGACCGGTCCAGTCATACCCTATGCCGTCGGGCAAGCGGCCCGCGGCATCCTCCATGGCCTGCATGGCATCACCGGAACTTCTTCCCGGGGCCGCCTCTCCCCATATGTTGATCGAGGGGAAACTATTATAACGTTCCAGCTTCGGGGAGCCAAAGGTCCAATGACCCGAAGCAAAAGAGGCATACGGCACCATCTTGCCGGCATTATTCCGGACATAGAGCTTTTCCAGATCTTCGGGAGTCATTCGAAATGGCGCATCCGCCTGGACATACACCCGCTTTACCCGTCCTGCCTGGACAAAATCATTAACATAAGCACTACCGAAAGCTGCCGAAATCGTATTGTGGATAGCTGTAATGGGAACCCCCAGGGCACCGGCTTTTTCCCAGTCCACATCGATGCGGTATTCAGGCACGTCTTCCATGCCGTTGGGCCGGACCATGGTTACCCTGGTATCCTGTGCCATGATTCCGAAAAGCTCGTTGCGCGCCTGCATCAGGCCCTCATGTCCCACACCTCCCAGATCCTGCAGCTGAAAATTAAATCCGTTGGCCTGACCCAGTTCAATAACGGCCGGTGGCGGAAAGGCAAATACAGTGGCATCACGGTACTGCGAAAAGGCCCGCATGGCTCTCTGCGCGATGGCCCCGGATTTCATATCCGGCCGCTCACGCAGGTTCCAGTCTTTGAGTTTGATAAAGCCCATACCCACATTTTGACCTATACCGGAAAAACTGAAGCCTGCCGCTACCATAGCGGATTCCACGGTTTCCTTTTCTTCTTCCAGAAAATATTTCTGCACCCTGTTTATGACCGCCCGGGTCTGCTCCATCGTGGCATTGGCGGGCAGGATGGCCTGAACCGTCAGGAGCCCCTGGTCTTCGTCCGGCAGATAGCCGGTGGGCATGCGCTCGAACAGGTATCCCATCAATCCGACGATCAGGACAAATACGATCAGATACCGAAGTTTTCTGTGAAGAGAATGAGCGACAATTTTCAGATAGAGATACCGGGTTTTATCAAACAACCTGTCAAACCATCTGAAAAAAGGCCGCATGAAAAAAATGGCGTTTTCGGTCGGCTCATGTCCGGCCGGAACAGGCTTTAAAAGCGAAGCGCACAGCACCGGAGTCAGGATCAGGGCCACCAGTACAGAAAGCAGCATGGCGGAAATAATGGTCACGGAAAACTGGCGATAAATCACCCCGGTGGATCCGGGGAAAAATGCCATGGGACCGAAAACGGCAGACAGCACAAGCCCGATGCCGATCAGAGCACTGGAGATCTGGTCCATGGATTTAGCCGTGGCCTGTCGGGGGCCTATCCCCTCCTCGCTCATGATCCGTTCCACGTTTTCCACCACGACGATGGCATCATCCACCAGCAGGCCTATGGCCAGCACCATCGCGAACATGGTCAGCATATTGATCGAATATCCGAACAGCCCCAGGGCGGCAAAGGTCCCTAAAAGCACCACCGGCACGGCAATGGTGGGGATCAGGGTGGCCCGAATATTGCCCATGAAAAGATACATTACGATGAATACCAGAAATATCGCCTCGAAAAGGGTTTTAAACACCTCGTAAATAGCGACCCTTACAAAGGGTGTGGTGTCATAAGGGTAGACGATCTTCATACCCGGGGGAAAATACCGGCTCATTTCATCCAGTTTGGCCCGAATCGCGTCCGCGGTCTCCAGCGCGTTGGCCCCTGACACCTGGCGGATCGCCATAACGGCAGCAGGGCTGAAATTATAACTGGGATCAACATCGTACCTCTCGGTGCCCAGCTCCGTCCGCCCCACGTCTCTGATCTGCACGATGGAGCCGTCCGGGTTAGTGCGAAGAGGGATGGCGGCAAACTCTTCAGGCGTTTTGAGCAGATTCTGGACAATGATGGCGGCATTCATCCGCTGCCCGTCGACTGCCGGCGCACCGCCGAATTGGCCGGCTGAAACCTCCACATTATAAGCTTCCAGCCCTGCAACAACATCTGCGACGGTCATGTTGTAGTCGGTGAGTTTGTCAGGATCGAGCCATACCCGCATGGAGTACTGGGTGCCGAACACTTCCACTTCGCCCACGCCGGGAACCCTTGACAGCACCTTTTCCAAGTTGGATTGCGAATAATCCCGCAGATCGTTTCCGTCCATGCTGCCGTCCTCGGAGACAAGCGATACGAGCACCAGATAATTCGCGGTGGACTTGCTTACCTTGACGCCCTGACGCTGCACCACCTCGGGCAGGCTGGCCGTGGCCAGCTGGAGCTTGTTCTGGACCTTGCTCCAGGCACTATCCGGATCGGTGCCCGGAGCAAAGGTCAACTCGATGCGGCAAGTTCCCGAAGAATCGCTGGTGGCTGAAAAATAGAGCATTTTATCAAAACCGGTCATCTTCTGCTCGATGATCTGTGTGACGGTATTTTCAACGGTTTCCGCCGAGGCCCCCGGATAATAGGCTTCAATGGCGATCGAAGGCGGTGCAATGGGGGGATACTGGGAAATCGGCAGGTGATAAATCGCCAAGACGCCCGCCAGCATGATCACGATGGCGATGACCCAGGCAAAGACCGGCCGTTTCAGAAAGAATTTTGACAACATTATGTGGCTCCGTCTGTATTAATGGAGAAGCTTTTACGCCCCGATTTTCGAATTTGAGTGAGTGCTTTGCAAATCAGATTGAAACGGTAAAGGTTCCACCACCGACCCCGGCCTGATTTTCTGAAGCCCTTCGACAACCACCTGATCCCCCTGATTCAAGCCTGAATCAACCAGCCATTGATCCCCGATGACACGATCCAATGCCGGCATCCGCTGTTCGATAATATTGTCGGAATTAACGACAAATACCAGCGGATTTCCCTTGCGATCCCGCGATACAGCCTGTTGGGGAACCAGCAGGGCCTGATGATGGATTCCTTCAGGAAACACGGCCCGGACATACATGCCCGGCAGTAAAAAATTATCCGGATTAGGGAACACCGCCCGCAGGATAACGGAACCGGTCGTCTGGTCCACTGTAACCTCCTGGAATTGAAGGGTCCCTTTGACAGGGTAAGTCGTATGATTTTTCATGATCAGCTGAACATTTTTCCGGCTTTGAGTCTTTTTCTCCAGTTGGCCGTTTTGCATCCGCTCTTTTAATTTCAGCAGATCGGCGGTAGATTGGGGCACATCCACATAGATGGGGTCCAGCTGTTGAATGGTTGCCAGCGCCATGGCCTGATAAGCTGTCACGACAGCGCCTTCGGTCACATTGGACCTGCCGATGCGACCGGAAATGGGGGCCGCGATACGGGTATATCCCAAATTGATGCGCGCGGTTTTCACCGACGCTTTCCAATACTGAATTTCGGCTTCCGCCTGCTTCAGTGCTGCCGCGGCATCGTCGTAATCCTGCCGGCTGACCGCTTTTTCAACCGCCAGTTCTCTGTAGCGGTCGGCTCTGGATTGAACCGCCGGCAAATTGGCCTCGGCCTTGCAGAGAGCGGCCACTGCATTGTCCAGTGTCGCCTGATACATGGCCGGATCGATCTGATAGAGCACATCCCCGGCCTTGACGTCGGAACCTTCGGTAAACAGCCGTTTTTGAATAATACCCTGAACCTGCGGCCTGATTTCCGCAACCCGATAGGGGGATGTCCGGCCGGACAGCTCCGTTGTCAACGTAATCTGCTGCGGCTGCATCGTCACCACCGCCACCTTCTGGACCGGGGCACTGCCTTCCGACTCTGACGCTTCCAGGCTGTTATCGCTTCTGCACCCTGTAAATACCATAAGACCCGTCAGGGCCACCAATGCGGCAATCCACTTAAGGGATTCATACCCTTTTTTCCTCTTTTGCATCAAATACCTCCACACTGTCCATATAGAGTTAAATCAGCTTAACCGCCCCGTAATAAAGGTAATGCGTGCTATCGTACAACCCGATTTTCCTGGAATTGCCGTTACAAAATAAATTAGGCTCTTTTCCATTTCATGTGGGTAAATGTTTATCTGATTACCACTCTTTCTCAGCCATCATTAGCAAGCATGCTTGATGCCTGAGATTGTAACCGGATGATATAGAAACATATTTGTAAACCACCTCAGCTATATTTCGAGATTTTCATTGCAGAGGAATTGGAAAAACCATATTTTGCAGACGCACGAAAATATTTTGGCTCTATATCGCATTCAAAACTCTGTTATAGCATCTAAATTTGTAACTATTCAGCGTGCTTGAAAATTAGTATACTTCCATTTACATGACAAAATCTGGCAACTCGCCGTTAAACAACAATTCCAGTGCACGGCTTGACTTAATTCCCTGTTTTCGACAAGTAGAC
>JAQWFD010000056.1 GCA_028704555.1 Desulfobacterales bacterium | reverse complement strand
GAGGTCGGCCAACCGGTATGATGAGAGGTTTCCTTTGAAAGGATTCCTTATACTATCGGATTGACCGGCCTCTTTTTTTTGCACTTCGTTTTATGTCAATTTAAAAAAACTGGATCATCGAGTTTAAAGATAGTATAACTCATATAAATTACAACTGTTTAAATACAGATATTGCAGGATGGCTGCGAGAAAAGCATAAATTCATGTTCTTTCAGCCGCTTAGCAGAATCTGCAGATGTATTAAATTTTTTTTAACCATGTGCTGTTCCATGGGGCCGGGACATCGTCAATCAGAGCGTTTCGTCAGGCCTGGAAATAGAGCAGTCCCGTCCGAGTTATCAGCAGCTGTATCATCATCGGCTACCTGCGTGAATCAAATACCTATCTGTTTCATAACGCCGGGAGGATTGTATGAATGCCTTTATCATTGCTTTGGAAATGGTTCTGGGTATCTGTTTTTTGACGCAAACAGGGATCAGTGCACAAGTGCCGGTCAGTGAATCTACACAGACGTGCATCGCATGCCATGAATCCATTCATCCCGGTATTGTGGAAGACTGGAGAGCAGGCCGTCATGCAGCGATGACACCGAAACTGGCCATGGCGGTCAAAGGCCCCGGATTAAAAGTGTCAAGTGCCGCTGTGCCGGAATATCTGAAAGCGGCTGCGGTGGGATGTGCTGAATGCCATACGCTCAGATCCGCATCACATCAGGATACGTTCAGCCATAATGGCTATGACGTGCATGTGGTGGTCAGTCCGGATGACTGTGCTGTCTGTCACAGTCAGGAGCAGGAGCAGTTTGCTAAAAACATCATGGCACACGCCAGGAAAAATCTGGCTGAAAATCCGGTGTATCATCAGCTTCAGGAGACCATCATCGGCAGCTCTGTTTTCAAAGAAGGCAAGGTGGTCAGTGAACCATCCGATTCGCTTACTCAGGCCGAAACATGCTTTTACTGCCATGGAACAATCCTTCAGGTCACCGGCATTCAAACCCGGGATACGGTTTTAGGGGAAATGGATTTTCCGGAAATTGACGGATGGCCCAATCAGGGGGTAGGGCGGGTCAATCCGGACAAAAGCCTCGGTGCCTGTTCCGCCTGTCACACGCGGCATCAGTTTTCGATCAAAATGGCCCGAAAACCCTATACGTGCAAGGAGTGTCATGTGGGTCCGGATGTGCCCGCGTTCAAGGTGTACACGGCAAGCAAGCACGGAAATATTTTTTCTTCCATGTCTGATACCTGGAATTTTAACGCGGTGCCATGGACCATCGGCAGGGATTTTATCGCTCCGACCTGTGCTGCCTGCCATATCAGTCAACTGGCAAACGTGGACGGAGACCAGGTAGCCGAGAGAACCCATCAGGTGAGTAACCGGCTCTCATGGCGGATTTTTGGCCTGATATACGCCCATCCCCAACCCAGATCACCGGATACCACCATCATTAAAAACAAGGACGGCTTGACCCTGCCAACGGGGTTTGACGGATCTGTTGCAAAAAACTGGCTGATCGATGAAAAAACGGCAACGGATCGAACTGCCTCCATGCAGGCCATCTGCCGGAACTGCCATGATACCGGATGGGTCACCGCTCACTGGCAGCGGTATGAACACACGATTCGAACCAGCAATGCCGCCGTGCTGACGGCTACTTCGATTATGGGAGAGATCTGGGAAAACAGGTTTGCTGAAGGACTTTCAGAAGGGAAAAATCCATTTGATGAAGCCGTGGAAAAAAAGTGGCAGGATGCATGGCTGTTTTATGCCAATACCATACGCTTTACATCGGCCATGGCAGGAGGTGGAGATTTCGGGGTTTTTGCAGACGGGCGCTATCATTTGTCTGAACGTATTCGGGAGCTTGAAGAGTGGCTGGATTTAAGATATCGTATAGATCAAAATTCCGGCAGAGGCATTCCATCAAACACAGCGCCATAGTAAATCCCGTCGTTGCATGAATAAAAGGGCTATCGGTAGCAGACTGCCGCTTTACCCCTGGACGCCTTGGAGCTGAAGTATTCTCGACTTTTGCAACGACCGGGTAAAATCGATACGGGTAAATTGTAATCAGGGAAAAGGGGAGGTGAAATGGGAAACTTCGTGTTGGTGACCGGAGCGACCGGCTATGTGGGGGGACGACTGATACCGAGATTGCTTGAATCAGGATATCATGTAAAGGCGTTTGGACGGTCTATAGAAAAGATGTCATCCCGACCGTGGAGTTCACATCCGAATGCTGTTCTGGCGCAGGGCAATGCGCTGGATTGTGATTCTCTGAAAGTTGCGGCGAAGGATTGTTATGCGGCATATTATCTGGTCCATTCGATGAACCCCCGGCATGCCGATTTTGCCGAAGCAGACAGAAATGCAGCCCGGAATATGGCTGAGGCGGCGGCCGGTGCCAATATGCAGCGGATTATTTATCTCGGCGGTCTGGGAGATATGGATGATCCGAAGTTGAGCGATCATTTGAAATCACGTCATGAGGTGGCCGGAATCCTTCAGTCCGGTCCGGTACCGGTCACCCATTTAAGGGCGGCCATGGTTTTGGGCTCCGGAAGCGCTTCATTTGAAATTCTGCGGTATCTATGTGAACGGCTGCCCATACTGATTACTCCGGGTTGGGTAAAAACCCCCTGCCAGCCGATTGCCATTCGAAATGTGCTTCATTATCTCCAGGGATGTCTGGAATCGGCTGAAACAATCGGGCAGACATACGATATCGGAGGCCCCGATATACTCACCTACCGGAAGCTTATGGAGATTTATGCCGAGGAAGCCGGTCTTCCGCGAAGATGGATCATTCCGGTTCCGGGGCTGACGCCTGCGTTAAGCGCCTACTGGATTCATCTGATCACGCCGGTTCCCGCATCACTGGCAAGACCTCTGGTTGAAGGGCTGGCCATTAATGTGACGTGTCGGGAACATAGCATCCGGTCGATTATCCCGCAGAAGCTGTTAAGCTGCAGGGAAACGATCCGCCTGGCCATGGAGCGAATTCAGCAGGAACTGGTCGAAACCCGATGGTCTGATGCCGGGGTGCTGTTTATTCCGGAATGGAGCCATTGCGGTGACGCGCAGTACGCCGGCGGAAATATTCTCGAATGCGGGTATCGGGTGCATTTGAAAGCGAGTGCCGATGAAGTCTGGGAACCGGTCACCCGGATCGGCGGTGTCAGGGGCTGGTATTTTGGGGATGCGCTGTGGCGGCTTCGGGGAGATCTGGACCGGTTGCTGGGGGGAAGCGGCCTGAAACGAGGACGCCGGCATCCGTCAAAATTATATGTCGGAGATGCCCTGGATTTCTGGCGGGTTCTGGAGGTGGACGAGCCTCGGCGACTGGTTCTGCTGGCCGAAATGAAACTGCCCGGGGAAGCATTGCTGGAATTCAGGATCAAGCCCCTGGCCGCTGATCGGGTTGAACTTCAGCAACTTGCTCGGTTCCTGCCGAAAGGGCTTATGGGTCTGTTATACTGGATGGCGTTTTATCCGTTTCATAAATGGATTTTCGGCGGAATGCTCAGAAACATAGCCCGATCAATCGGAAAACCCATCACCTATGGCCCCAAACGGATTCCACTGAAATCCAAAAATGCATGCAGAATATTATCGGATGATAGAAAAGAAAAGGACTGAGTGTTGGGAGATAAGGGCGTAGACAAAAACAGGTGTAGGGGCGGCCCCCTGTGTCCGTCCATTGGAGAATAAAATAGATAACAGGGTATGAACGGGATGGCAGGGATGATTGCTGCTGGGGATGTCATCCGGCCCGAAGGTCGCCCCTAAAGGCCTGAGGCCGTCCGTCCCTCGCTCCGAACTTTCGTAACGCAGCCAGGCAGGATGCATCGGCGCTTAAAATGGGAAGTTATTTTTGAGTGAGCCCTCAGCAGCTTTTAAGGAGACGTTATGGAACTTTACGACTATTTCGAGAACACAGAAGGTTTAAGCATCCTTTCGACGGCAAGTAAAGATGGGAAAGTAGATATCGCCATTTACTCCCGCCCCCATATCCTGGAGGACGGAACGGCCGCATTTATTATGAATGACCGGTTGACGCATGCCAATGTCCTGTCCAATCCGCATGCAGCGTTTCTGTTTATGGAAAAAGGCCAGGGATATCGGGGAAAGCGAATGTCTCTGACCTTTATCCGGGAGGAAACCGATATCGAAAAAATTAATTCACTCCGTCGTAAATACTGTCCGGAGGAACAGGAAATTTTTAGAAAGCCTTTGTTTCTGGTTGTTTTCACGGTGGACAAGGTGTTGCCGCTGATTGGATCGGGTGATTGATGCAAATGGATCATAACAGAAATCGGGAACAGGACCTTCACCGTGCAGCGGCGGTTACCAGCTTTACGTTTTTCAGAAGCCGTGTCAATTCATCCGTGTCGGCAGTCGATGGGTCTGAACCCTTATCCAAATGGCGTTTTGATCAGATTTATCTGGCGCATGTGGCGGTAACCGATATCGGTAAACATATTCACCATTACACTGGGCAGACGTCTCGCGATGCGTTGGAAATTGCCGGTGTGTTTCAGGAATCTGACCCCACCCGTTTCCAACCAGGAAATGCAGACCCCGGCAAGCACCCGTGTGACTTATTGGGAAGGCGGCGTCCGCGCAACAGGAACCCGCATGGCAAAACCGGTGACCGGGCCGGGCGTAGGGGCTTTATGCTTTGGGATGAATGGGTGAACAATATAAAAAGATCAGACTGGCTTCCATCGACTCACGACTCATCCCTCACGACTGTTATAATCCTTGCGTTTTACGTGAATTATAATCCAAATTATCAAAAGAGAGAACTGACGAAGTTATATGTTAAAATTAAATGTTGTTATGGCGCAATTAAGCAGATTGTTTGACCAGCTGGAACGTGCCTGGAAAAGTCTCCGGCTTCATCAGATCATCGGAACCATTGTTGTTTTCAGTTATATTCTAGCCCTTATCATGATTGAGGCCAACCGGAACAATCTCATTCCCGCGCCGCTGAACAGTTATTTCCCGCTCAGTCATTTTATGGCCATTGATATGGCATTTACCCTTGTACTGGTGTTTGAAGTCCTGGGCCTGATTTTTTCCATAGCAGGTTCTGTGTCAATTTCAGTTGCAAAACAGTTTGAAATACTCTCTCTTATTTTGTTGAGAGATTCATTCAAGGAATTTTCCCACTTCAGCGAACCTCTGGTATGGGACCAGATCTCTAATTCGCTTGTTTCTATTGTCGTTACAGCCACCGGGGCGCTTCTGATATTTACGGTATTGGGCATTTATTACAAAATTCAGCAGCCGAATCCGATTACGAAAGACGAGCATGACAAACTGTCCTTTATTATTACAAAAAAGGCAATTGCCATATTCCTGTTGATCAGTTTCGGGTTTATCTCGATGGACAGCCTCCTGGCCTATATTCTCCATGCCCCTGCCAATTCAATGTTTGAATCGTTTTATACGATTCTGATATTCAGTGATATCCTGATTGTTCTGATATCCATCCGGTGCAGTACCAGCTACCATGTGGCATTCAGAAATTCAGCCTATGCCGTGGCGACCGTGATGATCCGTCTTGCCCTGATGGCTCCGCTGACTATCTGCGCGCTGCTGGGATCCGGTGCCGCCGTATTTACGCTTTCCGTCACGTTTGTCTACAATAAATTGTTACCGGTATTGCATCAGAACAGCGATTGACACTGCATCATTCTTTTCGATGCGGATCTGCGTCATTCCCGGTTGTTGAGACATCGGTCGGGACCGATATGGCGGGGCCTTAATGGCTTGACATTATCCGTTTATACCTATTATATATTTTTACAATTGGATTGCTGATGGATTTAAACTCAGGTTCGAAAGAAAGGTTGGCGCTGAATATGATTACCGTAAATTTCTATGCTACCGTTCGCATGATTGTAGGCCGAAAGCAGTTGACGGTCAGTTCCAAAGCGTTTGATGTGGCCGGACTCCTGGAGGAATGTGAGACAGTTACCGGCAAACGTTTTATTAACAAACTCCTGAATGAGGCTGGCGCTATTATACCGGGTGTCATTATTCTGGTCGACGGGATAAATATCCACCACCTTGACGGTACCGCATCTGCTGTTAAGGATGGGGCAGTGGTTTCCGTATTTCCGCCCGGTGGCGGCGGTTGATGGATTATAAGAAAATATTTGCGAGAAATATCGCTTCCTGGGGCGAAGAAAAACAGAAAGTACTGGCAGAAAGCACCATACTGGTCGCCGGTATCGGGGGCCTGGGATGTGTGGTGTCCGAATTGCTGGTCCGTTCGGGGATCGGTCGATTGATTACCATCGATCGGAAAGAGATTGACGAGCCGGATTTAAACCGGCAGGCGCTTTACACACTTGATGACCTTGGCAAGTCCAAGACAGACGTCTCAACTGAACGTCTGCGGGCGATTAACGGGTTTACGGAAATAGCGCCTATCAATATTACCATCGATGAAGTGGATTTTTCGAGGAAGATGGCCCGATACCGGTTTGACGGCATTGCGGATTGCCTTGACAATTACCCGGGCCGTTTTGCACTGGAGACGATATTAAAGCCCGGCGAGTTCCTGGTGCATGGCGGGATTCTGAATGACTATGGTCAGATTACCACCGTAGCAAGAGGAAAAACTCCTTTGCTCAGGGATATTTATGGCGGATTAACAGACGCCTGTGACGTGATTCCGGTTTCACCGCAGATTGTGTTCTGTGTGTCCAGCATCATGGCGAATGAAATTTTAAAAAATCTCTGGGGCGAACCTCAACTGATGAGTAAGCTGTTGGTCGTTGAATTGTCGGATTATTCCATGACCCAAATCGATCTGGCAATGAACTAGCGGGTGGCCATCAGCCAATAACCGCCTCACTCCTCAATCCCAAAATCCTTCAGCTTTCGATACAGCGTTTTTCTGCCGATTCCCAGGAGGTCGGCTGTCTGGGTGCGGGATCCGTTCGTTGTTTTCAGGACCTTTAAGATATGCCGTCTTTCCATTTCTTTTAATGAGTGAATTTGTGTGTCATCGGTCATGGAACCGATGGCCTCTTCGCCCTGAGATGCCTCTAACAGCTTGAACGGAAGTTCTTTTTCGGTAATCAGTCCGTCTTCGGCAAGGATGATCCCTCTTTCAATGACGTTTTTCAGCTCCCGTATATTTCCGGGCCAGTGATATTCGGTAAGACATTTCATGGCCCGATCGGTTATCCGGCAGGGGATTCCGATCGGGTTGGATTTGAGAAAATGCTGTGCCAGTGCGGGAATCTCTTCTTTTCTCTCCCGTAACGGCCTGATTTCAATATTGAAGACATTGATTCGATGATACAGGGCTTCGCTGAACCGGCCGGCTGCCGCTTCCTCAACCAGATTGCGGTTGGTAGCGAATATGAAGCGGGTATCCACGGTCCGCTCTTCTTTATCGCCTACCCGCCGGTACATCTGGCTTTCCAGCACGCGCAGAAGGGACGCCTGCACTTCCATGGGCAGCTCTCCGATTTCATCCAGAAAGAGGGTGCCTTTATGCGCCATCGCCAATAAACCTTCCCGGGTTTCATCTGCTCCGGTAAATGCCCCTTTGCAATACCCGAAAAGTTCGCTGCGAATCAGTTCGTTTTGCAGTGTGCCGCAGTTTTTGGTGATCAGGGGCTGGTTTGCCCGCTTGCTCTGGCTGTGAATAATTTTGGCGATAAAGCTTTTTCCGACGCCGCTGTCTCCGGTGAGGAGTACCGGAACATCTGTGGGGGAGACCTTTCTGATCAGATAATGAATATGCTCCATTACCGCAGAATTGCAGAGGAGTTTTTCCGGTGGCTCGCTTTTCTGGCTGTGGCGCAGCATGCGGTTTTCACGCTTCAGACAAATCCGCTGATATGCCTTTTCCACGACCATGTCCAGATGATCCAGGTTGAAAGGCTTGGTGATGTAGTCGTACGCACCGATTTTCATCGCTTTTACGGCGGTATCGATATCACCGAATCCGGTTATCAGAATTACTTCGATCGGAGGAATTTCGTCAATGAAATTTCTCATGAGATCCAGACCGTTTCCATCCGGCAGGTTGATATCCAGAATAATGATGTCCAGATTGTGTTTCCGGGTGATGGAGAACGCCTCCCGGGCATTTGCGGCGGTGAGAATCTGGCGGTTGGATGATCCCAGCTCTTTACGAATCAATCGTCGGATAGGCTCTTCATCATCGACAACTAAAATATTTATGAAATCTGTTTCCTGCATCGTCAATCACATGAATGTGGAAGTTTTACCTCAAATGTTGATCCCTTGCCTTCCTGGCTGATGACGTTAATTTCCCCATCATGCTGATGTATAATATTGTAACAGGTGGAAAGGCCAACGCCGATTCCCTGACCCACCGGTTTTGTGGTGAAAAAGGGTTCAAATAAGTGCTGAATGTTTTTTTCCGGTATGCCGCAGCCCGTATCCTGAACGGAAATAATGATCCATCTGTCTTTTTCAAATCGGGTATGAATCGAGATGGCCCCTTTGCTTTTTATCGCATCCAGTGCATTGAGAATCAGATTCAGGATGACCTGTTTTAATTCCGCTGATATGCCCCTGACATAGGGAATGGATCGGTCCAGATCCAGTTTGACCGTACCGGGTGGAAGATGTTTGAGCTTATGGTGAAGCAGCTTAACGATATCTTCGATCAGGTCGTTGATATCAATCGCTAAAAATTCCGGTTGCTTCCGGGGACTGAATGTCAGCAGGTTTTTTACGATCTCACGGCACCGATTGCACTCGGTCAATATGGTGTCAATATATTCATGAAAGTCATCCGCCAGAATTCTGCATGACTGGCTGCTGCCCAGGCACTTGTCCAATGCCGGCATCCGGCGCTTGATCCCTTCGGCAAAACCGCTGATAGCAGCCAGTGGATTATTGATTTCGTGGGCGACACCGGCTGCAAGCAGGCCAATGGTAGCCATTTTTTCAGTATATAAGTATTTGGCCTCATATTCCTTTTCCATCGTGACATCCCGCATCAGCAGCAGAACGCTTTCCGGATGGCCGTTTTTATCGCGGAGAGGGGAGGCGGTAATTTCAAAATGAGAATTTTTTCCGTTTAAAGGGATAATCGACAGGCCTCTGTTCAGGGAGTTGGTTTCCAGTGCCTTCTGCATGGGACATTCCGGGCAGGGGTGGTTCCGGCCTCGAAGCACTTTATGGCACAGCAGATTTTCCGCGGTGTTGACGTTAAATACCGAATGAAACAATTGATTGACGGACTGGATGCGATAATCCGGAGTGACTACGACGATTACATCCGTAATACCATCGAGAATCGCTTGAATTTCCTGCCTCTTTTGTTCAAGTTCCCGGTTGGACGCTTGCAGTTCCTGTACTTTTTTTTGTACTTCACCGAAAAACCCGAGTTTGGTATGGCCAAAACCGATCAGGTCTTCTAACTTTGTTGTTTTCTGCATTACCAGACCTCTTCGCAGATTTGGAGCATCTGTTCCCAGGTAGCCGGCCGCGGGTTGGTCAGCAGGCATGAATCATACATTGCCATCTGGCATACCAGAGGCAATGTCTCGCGATCCGATACAATGTCTCTTAACCGGGTTGTGACGTTCAGAGAAGCGCAAAATTTTTCGAGTTTCTCAATCCCTGCGTGAGCGGTCGATTCATCGGTTTGAAGGCGTTTGCCCAGGATGATTTCCCCGAATTTTGCAATTTTATTCACACAGACCGGCAGGTTATAACGCATGACCGGCGCCAGCAGAATGGGATGAATCAAACCGTGGACCACATCCAGCATGCCGCCTAAAGAGTGTGCAATGGCATGCTCCATTCCCAGACTGGCATTGCTGAAGGCAATGGCCGCTGATGTGCTCGCTATGGCTAAATTTTCCAGATCATCCAGCTGGCGGTATTTTAATGCCAATGGCAGATGCTTTAAAATAAGATCAATGGCTTTCAGGGACCTGACTTCCGTAAGGGGGCTTGCCAGAAGGGATACATATGATTCAATGGCATGTGCCAGGGCGTCGATAGCCGATGTTATGATCAGACCTTCCGAGTTTGTCATCAGAAGAATCGGATCGACGATGGATATGTTGGGCACCAAGGTCCGGCTGATAATCGACATTTTGATATTGCGTTTTGCGTCCGTGATGATAGCAAACTGGGAGATATCCGATCCCCCTCCGGCGGTGGAGGGAAGAAAAATCATGGGCGGCAGAGGGCTCTGAATGCGGTTTGCACCTTCATAGTCTCTGATACAGCCTCCATTGCTTGTAAGAAGCGCGATTCCCTTTGCCGTGTCCATAGGACTGCCACCCCCCAGCGACATGACCACATCGCAACCCTCCTGCCGGTATAATCGAGCACCTTCCTCAATATCAAGATCTCTGGGATTGGGGACAACGGTCGTGAATTTGATCCACTTCAGATTTTCTCTTTCAAGTATTTCAAAGATCAGGTCGAGCCATCCGGTTTTTTCCAGTCCGCTGTCACTGACAAATAATATTTTTTCTGCACCCAGTCGCCGTGCGGTTATGCCGGCATATTTCAAACTGCCGCGGCCGAAAAAAATTTCCGGAACAGAGATTTTGTAGATATTCATCATGCCTCCGTTCTGCCTTCTGAAAAATCGATGAACGAATAAATCAAACTTGTTGGTTTAATTGATATTTTAACGTTAATGGGTCAAAAAAACTTTTAAATGGCAGTGTGGGTCAAAAGTACCCGATATTTTTTAGCGTATGTGTAAATATGACTCAAAGACGGGGTGGCAGGTCCGGGTGCCAGATCCGCCGGATAGCGGAATTAAAAAAATATAATTATAATAAACTGTAATAACAAATGGTTAAAAAAGATAGCTGAAAAAAATCAGTTTTTTAATTCAAGTGGCCTTGATTTTGCGTTGATTGAAAATCAACCGGACAGGAAGTTTAAGACTTCCCGTCCATTCAAGATTAAAGCGTTTAACACAATAAATAGATCGGTTGTTTTGTAGGCGGTTTTTTAAAAAGCGTCCAGATGCAGGGTCGATAAAATTGGTTGCATGCGATGCCCCGAGACAGGCGCGGCATCGATGAGGAGAGAAATTTAGCCCCGGCATCCGGCCATGTTATGAAACCGTCGCATAACGTTATGTTAACATGGGGAGGTACGAATATGCAAAATGTACTGCTGCTTCAACCTGAAAAATGCATCGATTGTCGTTCATGTCAGCTGGCATGCACTTTGAAACATTATGGAAACTTTAGCCTGGCAAAATCCAGAATTGAGGTGCTGTCTTCGCCAATGAAATTTTCGGTTCCGTTGACTTGTCTTCAGTGTGATGATCCGGCTTGTGCCAAAGTCTGTGTTGTCGACGCTCTGGTTAGAAATCCGGAAACCGGTCTTGTTGAGTATAATGCTGAAAAATGCATCGGCTGTAGAATGTGCGTGACGGCTTGTCCGTTCGGCAATATCTCATATGACAGAGCATTAAAAACGGTCATTAAATGTGATACCTGCCATGGTGATCCGGAATGTGCCAAATTTTGTCCGACCGGTGCGATTCAATGGATAAAAGCCGATCTGGAAACCCTGGACAGAAAAAAGGCTATGTCAGCAAAATTTGAACAGGTATTCGGAAAGGAGGCATAAGCTATGTACGGATGGATAGGAAAGATACTGCGCGTAAACTTGTCTGATGGCAGAATTCAAACCGAGAACCTCAATAAACAGTGGGCAAAAGATTACTTGGGCGCCAGAGGTCTTGGAACAAGATATTTTGTCGCTGAGGTCGATCCGGAAGTTGATCCGTTGTCTTCCGAAAACAAGCTTATCTTTGCAAGCGGTCCGATGACAGGGGGGCTCGGTGCATCAACCGGCCGTTATGAAGTGGTAACCAAAGGGCCTCTTACCGGCGCGATCGCTGCGGCCAATTCCGGCGGCATGTTCGGTGTCATGATGAAATATGCCGGTTATGATATGGTTATTTTTGAAGGGGTTTCCGAAAAACCGGTTTACCTGTTTATTGATGATGACAAAGTGGAAATTCGAGATGCATCCCATATCTGGGGTAAAACCTCCGGTGAAACAACCGATGCCCTGCTACTTGAAACGGATCCGATGGCCAAGGTCGCCTGTATCGGTCCTACGGGTGAAAAACTGATCCGGTTTGCCTCGATTATGAATGAAAAAGATCGTGCAGCCGGCAGATCCGGCGTGGGTGCGGTCATGGGCTCTAAAAAATTAAAAGCGGTCGTTGTAAAGGGAACCGGCGCTGTAACGCCGGCGGATCCGGTAAAAGTCAGATCGGTTGCATTGAGCATCAGAAAAATGATGGCGGAAAATCCCGTGTGCGGAGAAGGCCTTCCGACGTTTGGCTCTAATATACTCATGAATATCATTAATGCCAGCGGTGCGCTTCCGACGCGTAATTTTCAGGAGTCCTATTTCCCCGAGGCAGATCATATCAGCAGTGAAACCATGAATAAGCAGCAGCTCGTCCGCAAACGGGGATGTTTTGGATGCACCATTGCCTGCGGCAGGGTCACTCAGGTAACCCATCCAAAATATGCAGGATTTGGCGAAGGGCCTGAATATGAAACTGCATGGGCCTTTGGTGCACAGTGCGGGGTGGATAATCTTGATGCCGTTATCAAGGCCAATTTTATCTGCAATGAACAGGGCTTTGATACCATTACCATGGGGTCCACGATCGGTTGTGCCATGGAGCTGTATCAAAAAGGCTATCTCACCAAAGAAGAAGCCGGCATGGAAATCAACTTCGGCGATCCGGATGTCGTTATTAAATTGGTTGAAATGACTGCCAAACGCGAAGGCTTTGGTGATAAACTGGCCGAAGGCTCTTACCGCCTTGCCGAATCCTACGGGCATCCGGAATTGTCTATGACGGTGAAAAAACAGGAAATCCCGGCTTACGATCCCCGCGCCATTCAGGGCATCGGACTTACCTATGCAACGGCAAATTGCGGCGCAGCCCATGTCCGGGGATACCTGATTTCTCCTGAAATTCTCGGTCTGCCTGAAAAACTGGATCAGCATGAAATAGAAGGCAAAGACGTGTGGTGTAAAATATTTCAGGATCTGACCGCAGCAGTTGATTCGGCCGGGTTATGCCTGTTTACTACATTTGCCCTGGGGGGTCAGCAAATAGCGGATCAGCTGGCGGCCATGACCGGAATTGACTATACCGTAGAGTCGGTCCTGCAGTGCGGCGAGCGGATTAACAACCTGGAGCGATTGTTCAACATGAAGGCCGGTTTTACAAAGGCAGACGACACGTTGCCTCCAAGGTTGCTCAATGATCCTGTTGTCGCAGGCCCGGCTAAGGGCCGGGTCAGCCGATTGGATGAAATGCTGCCGAAATATTATGCGACCCGGGGCTGGGATGAAGATGGGGTGCCATTGGCCGAAAAACTTCAGGAGCTGGGTCTGGACAAAATTTCATTCATTAAATAATGATATCCCATACCGATTTAGCAATTGCAAACGGTATTAAATAGCTTCGGACCTTTCGATAAAGGGGATACAGGGCTTTCAGCGATTTTCAAATGCACCGTTTTAGAGCCCTGTACTTCATTATAACAAACTCAAGTTAAAGAGTCAGCTGAACCATAATTTGCTAAACGCAGACTAAGATAGGCGCCGCTATGAAAAATGATATAAATCTGGAACAATACGCTGATGATTCATCTGCAATTATTCAGGCGATGCAGGATATACAGAATACATACAACTATATATCAAAAGACAATCTTAAAAAAATCAGTCAGTCGACGGGGGTACCGTATTCTTATGCGTATGCGATCGCTACGTTTTATAAAGCATTTTCACTGGTAGAAAAGGGCAGGTATATCATTAAGGTCTGCGAAGGGACCGCCTGCCATTTAAAACTATCAGAAAATATATCGGATGAGATCCAAAGTTATCTGGGGATAGGGGTTGATGAAACAACCGATGATAAACTCTTTACCCTTGAAACAGTTAATTGCATCGGGGCTTGTGCAATGGCGCCTGCAATGTCGATCAATGAAAAAATTTACGGGCATTTGACACGCAAAAAAGTCAGAGATATCATTGACAGACTTCGGGAGGCGCAATGAAAATTAAATTTTTAGTTTGTGGGGATGTGGGCTGCCTGGGAAATGGAAGCCAGGAAATTTATGAGAGGTTTCAGAATCATAAACAGGACTGGTTTGAGATTAAACTGACCGGTTGCCAGGGATTTTGCGCGGCAGGTCCGGTCATTCAGGTACAGCCCGGCGATATCTTTTATCAAAAAGTAAAGCCGGATGATGTTGAAGAAATTATAGAAAAAGCCAGACAGCATCAGGTGGTTGACCGGCTGCTCTGGAAAGATGCCAAAACCAGGGAAAAATTCGAAAAAGTTCATGAGATTCCCTTTTACAGAAAACAGAAAAAAATTGTTTTAAATACCAATGGGCAGGTGGATCCTGAAAGTATTGACGATTATCTTGATTTCGGCGGTTATGATGCATTGAAGAAAACCCTGACGTTGCATCCGGAAGATATCGTAAATGAAATCATAAAGTCAGGACTCAGAGGCCGCGGCGGTGGAGGGTTTTCTACCGGACGCAAATGGAAGAGCATATTCGAATCAGAACAGACGCCTAAGTATGTCCTTTGCAATGGCGATGAGGGCGATCCCGGCGCATTTATGGATCGAAGTGTTATGCAGGGAACACCCCATCTGGTTCTGGAGGGAATGGCCATTGCCGCCTATGCCGTGGGATCGACTCAGGGGTATATATATGTTCGGGATGAATATCCGATTGCCATAAAAAACCTGAGAATTGCGATTGATGCCGCAAAGAAAAAAGGCTTTTTGGGCGATCAAATAATGGGAACTGACTTTTCCTTTGACATCAAAATCAAGCGGGGTGCCGGTGCCTTCGTATGCGGTGAGTCATCTGCGCTGATGCGATCGATTGAGGGGAAAATAGGCGAGCCCAATGAAAAATACGTTCATGCGGCTGAAGCCGGTCTCTGGAAAAAACCCAGTCTGCTCAATAATGTCGAAACCTTTGCCAATGTGCCCTACATCATATTAAATGGTGCCGATAAATACCGCGAACTGGGAACGGAAGGCTCGCCTGGCACCAAAGTGTTTTCGCTGGTCGGCAAGATAAAAAATGCCGGATTGATCGAAGTGCCGATGGGAATAGCGCTTCGTGAAATCATTTATGACGTGGGCGGTGGAATTTCAAAGAACAGACCGTTTAAAGCCGTTCAAACCGGCGGGCCTTCCGGAGGCTGTATCCCGATCGATTATATGGATTTGCCGATCGATTATGATTCCCTGACCCGTGTTGGTTCCATGATGGGCTCCGGTGGCATGATTGTCATGGATGACTGTGACTGTATGGTGGAACTGGCCAGGTATTTTACCAGGTTTCTGATGGAAGAATCCTGCGGTAAATGTACGCCGTGCCGTGAAGGCCTGATGCAGGTATATAGTATCCTCGAACGGATTACACGCGGTGAAGGCAGAATGGAAGATATCGAACTGCTTGAAGAGCTCGGGGAATATATCAGTGAAAGCGCCTTGTGCGGTCTGGGTAAAAGTGCTCCCAATCCGTTGTTGAGTACCCTTCGGTATTTTAAACATGAATATATCGATCATATCGAGAATAAACATTGTACGGCGGGTGTATGCAAGAGGTTGACTCGATTTGAAATTGACCCGGAAGCATGCAAAAAATGCGGAGCATGTTATAAGGCGTGTGTCGTCAGTGCCATTGAAAAAGCAGATGATGGAACGTACAAAATCAATCAGGATAAATGCGTTAAATGCGGTGAATGTAGACTCTCCTGTAACTTTAACGCGATAACATGGTAAATTGCGGAGATAACCGATGATAGATATTTATATCAATGATAATAAATTCAAAGCCGAAAAAGATGCCAAACTGATTGAGGTGTGCAGAGAACATAATATTTATATCCCCTCGCTGTGTTATCATCCGGCATTGCCCGAATATGGGGGGTGCAGGCTGTGCCTGGTGGAGCTTAGAAAAGGGGACTGGTCAAAACTGGTTGCTTCCTGTGCCTATCCGATTCGTAAGACGGAATATTTTTATACGGATACGGAAAAGGTGAAAAAATCCAGAATGATGTCGGCACAGTTATTACTGGCCAGGGCCCCGGAGGCTAAGCCGGTGATAGAGAATATCCTGCGTGAACCCGTTGAAAATCGATTTGAACCGATCGGAGCGAAAAATAAAAAATGTGTTTTGTGCGGGTTATGTTACAGAGCCTGCCATGAACAGGGGACTGCCGCTATATATACTACGGGTCGCGGGGCAGACAAGGTGGTAGAAACCCCGTACAGGGAAGCCAATGAGGATTGTATCGGGTGCTTTACCTGCAGCAATATATGTCCGACAGGTGCGATCAAGGAAAAAATGCAATCTGATACTCGTTCACTCTGGCATCAGAGCTTTGACCTTCTCAGGTGTCCCATCTGTGGCCGGCAACATATAACAAAGGGTATGGTTGCCTATGAAATGGAAAAAACCGGGCTCCATGTCATTGATCTGCTCATTTGCCCCAGGTGCCGTCAGCAGAAACTGGGCAGGGATATGTTGTCCGGCTTTACACCAGATAAATCCCTGCTTCGATCCAATCCCGAATATCTGCATTGTCCGGTATGTGGAGATGTTCATATTACCCGGCCGATTGTGGATTATATTGTCGAAAATACCGGCCTGCCGGAAATAGAAATCCTGGTGTGTCCCACATGCCGTGAAGGCAGAATCGGATCTGATCGTTCGGTAACCGGCATTCTCACGCCAAAAAAATCTGAAGACAAGGATACGAAAAAAACCGGGCCGCTGCATTGTCCGGTATGTGGGGAAGAGCATATTACCTCGAAGGTATTTAAATTCGTCCGGAAAAAGACCGGATTTTCCGATGTGGATATACTGATCTGTCCGAAATGCCGACTGAAAAAATTAAGCCGTGGCATGCTGACCGGATTCAGCGCTGAAAAGCAGTTTCTTGAAAAGCTTTAAGGGCATCGGCAAGATGGTGCAATTCATTTTTGGGGCTTGATCATAACTGCGGCCACCATGTCACGGGGTCCGTCCCGCCCATTGCCGGCTTCTCCAGCACGATCCGGGGGATGCCGGGCCCATGAAGCTAAAGCGCAAAAACTCGGCAAGCCTCAAA
>JAQWFD010000055.1 GCA_028704555.1 Desulfobacterales bacterium | reverse complement strand
CCCTATCAGATTCATTATTATCGGAATACGACAATAAAGTCATATCAAGTTGAATTTTAAAATTTTTCAGAAAAACCCTGTCAAGTCTTTTTTTAGCTACTTTTTGTTTTTTCGCTGAATAGTTACCCCCATTTCTCTTTAGATCGACTATCAACTTTGCTTCCCGATACTGGAATCCTTTGCTATGCATGGGCGTTTCTTCCAAATCATGAAGTGATGAGGGGAGTTTTCAGGGACAATCAAATACGTCGTTTTTCTTCATTAATGTCCAGGCAATGATCAGCATTTTAGCGGCCAGTTTTACTCTCCTTTTGGTCTTGATATCTCGCTCAGCCTCGCGACCTTTAAGCATCCGATGATAAATTCGTTGAAAGTGCTCGTTATGGTAAGAGGCTATCAGGGCGGCCTGATAAAGGCCATACCTTAAATCCCCGTAAATGACCGGCACAGCGCTGTTATTCGTTTTTCCGCTACGTATTGTGCGACAATTACCTTGTCCGGTTAATTGTGATAAAACCCCGGCAACTAAAACTACTCAAAATGGAGGTGTTAGTGTCGGGCAAACCCATCACCCAACAACAGGCAAGGATATATATATCAGCAAAATACGAAGGATGCATGCAACTATCTGCCGCTGCGAAGGCCGGAATGTCAGAGCTATCCGGGCAAAATAGGGGAGCCTTTCGGAATTAATTGGGACGTTCCTCAAGACGCATTGAGGAGCTGAGGTTAAGCCCCGAAATGGATGAAAACGCATAATTTCATGGGCGTCTCCCTTAATTTGTCTTGTCTTGGCCAATTACCCTGTAAATTTTCAGCTCTTTCGAATCATTGTCCGGTGCATATTGGCAGATTTCTTCAACATTGAGGGGATATTGACAGGCATCGTAGGTTTTTTCACTGACGAGAATGCCATTTGGCCAGGGTTTGCACAACGACTGAAGCCTGAAGACGAAATTGACGGAGTCTCCGATCACCGTATAGTCCATCTTTTTGTCGAAGCCGATATTGCCCACGACCACTTCGCCCGTATGGATACTGACCCCCATGGTCAGAGAGGTGCCAAAGTGTTTCTGAAGATAATCGGTAACATCTTCCATGGCCTTTTGCATTTCAAGTGCCGCCGAGATGGCGTTGTCGGTATCCGAGGGACTTGAGACAGGTGCGCCGAAAAGGGCCAGAAACCCGTCCCCCAGATACTTGTCCACGATTCCATGATGCTTGAAGACGATTTCCCCCATGGCGGCAAAAAAGTAATTCAGGATGGCCACGGTTTTTTGGGGGCGAATTTTATGGGAAAGAATAGAATAGCCCCGGATATCGATGTCCAGGAGGGTGATGATCTTGAATTCGTCTATGACGGGTCTTGCTTCCGCGCCGCATGTGATCTTATCGATGATTTCCTTGGGCACGAATTTTTGAAACATGTTGCGGATGGACCGTTCCTTTTCAGCCATGGTCAGGGTTTCTCCATAGAGACGTGTGTTTTCCATGGCGATGCTGACTGTTGTGGCAATGGACTGCAAAAGCTCGTGATCGCTCTGCGTAAATTCTCCCCGGCGTTTGTTCAGCACCTCGATTACGCCGAGGACTTTCCCCTGGGAAATAAGGGGGACGCACAGGACGGATCGGGTTTTAAAGCCCGTCAAAAGGTCGAAATCCGGTTGGAAATATTTGGATTCACTTGCATCTTTGATGATGATGCACTCGCCCCTGGCTGCGGAATAACCTGCAATTCCTTTCCCGAGTTTGAACCGGACTCCTTTCAGGCTGTCAACATTGGCAATGATATTGAAGGCTACTTTGAATACCAGTTCGTTTCCGTCCATAAGCATTAAAGAACCGGCTTCAACATCCATAATGACCTGAATGATATCCATGGTATTCTGCAGAACCTTGTCTATATCGAAGGTAGAGGCAGCCAGCGCACCGCCAATTTGTCTGAGCGTATCCAGTTCTTGGCTTCTTCTAGCAAAGGCAATGAGCAATTTTTCTTTTTCGATGGCACGGGAAAGGTTATCTGCCATGGCTTCTATTAATGCCTCCTTGCCTGTCAAGGAGGCATTCTGAACATTGCATAGAATCAGAATACCCGTCACAAGTCCTTCCACCTTCAATGGCGTCAACGTGACGGTGTGTGCGATATGACCCGAAAAAATTTCCTTCTCAACCGGGTGGGTCAAGCTGCCGGTTTCGTTGAGAATCAGGGGCCTCTGATGCTTGATGCACCTGTCGAGAATCGTCCCCTCATACAGGTACGAGTGCCCTTTGTTCAGGTTGGTAGGAACAAAAGCCAGGAGATCCACAATGGATAACGACGGGTTGATGTCTTCATCCCGGGTCATGATGATGGCGATGTCGTAGGGAATCACATTCTTTATTTCGGATAACATGGCGTGAAGAAGTTCACTGCCCTGGAAACTTGAGTTGATAAGCGAAGAAAGGTTCTCCAGGGTTTTCAATCGGGTGGCGTTGTCATGGCTTTCTTTTATGAGGCGAAGGTTGTCATAGGTGAAGGCGGCATTGCTCAAAAGGGGGATAAGGATATCCACATCCTCCGGTGTGAATGGTTTTTCCGTTTTTCTTCGGGACATAGTCAGCACTCCGATGACTTCGTTAATCGTTTTTAAAGGCATGCATATAAACGATTTCGTGCAATATTGGGATTGGGATGGACGCCCGAAGCGTATGTCCGTTTCAATGTCTTCAACCAGAAGAGGGGCTTTATTGATCACAGCATACTTGGCAATGCTATCGGCAAAGCTTTGGCGATCCCCCTTTTTTGCGATTTCGCCCAGGCCGATGCTGGCCTCGATAACAAAGACATCCCTCTTCGGCTTTTCCAGAATCATGGCAGATCCAATATCCGCACCGGATAGTTTTAAGGCCCGTTCCAGCGTGATATAAAGCAAGTCATCCGTGTTGAATGTCATATAGCAAAGATCGGAGAGTTCTTTCAGAGCTGAGATCTCTGATGTCTTTTTTTTCAGGTTCATGCAGCTGTTTCTCAATTCACGTTCAAGGGTCCGGAAGGATTGGACGATGCCCTTCAATTCATCTTCCGCTTGGGGAATCTGAACAAGCGATAAATCCTCCGTGATTGTTTGAGATATGTTTTTTGATAAATCGACGATCTCGTCGAACCCCTTGCGAAGCATGGTGAAGCCGAAGAGGGAAAGAAGGAGTAATGCTATGAAATAAATGGGTATGTATTCATCCTTCAGGATATCGTACTTTACGGCGAAGTACAAGAATCCTGCAATGGGCGGCAGAAAGAAAAGGCCGAATATAACTGAGAGCTTATAGTAGAGCCCCTGTTTTTCAAGGGAGAATTTGTTAAGCCATTTTTTGAAATTCATAATGAGCGTCTTTTGGACATTGCGGGATTTCCTGAATTATGATCAAACATCGTATGTGACCATGTGCTTGAATCTGCTTATACACAAGGACATAATTAGTTGCGCATAGCGTCCCCCGGTGCAGGCTCTGATACGGGGTACAGCATGACAAATTTGCATAATAAATATGTCAGTGTGTCATAAGTCGTTATTTTTTTAAGTTGAAACTATATGAAGATTAATTTTGCGTGTCAATTGAATTTTGGCGATATTACAAAAAATTGAAGGGTATAGGATGTCCCCCCTGTTTTTTTAATTCAGTCTTCACCGGACAGGTACCAAGAAAAGTGTAAGTGTTGGGATATGCTCATGCAGGGAGACCGACAGTCGGGCTCCCTGAAGATGACCAGGCGCGCAGGATTGTGGTTTTGTTATTTTTTTACAAGAAACATGCTGCTGTAACGGGCGTCCAGATCTTTTTCAGATACCCGTCCGTATTCCGTTTCAATTTCATCGAAAAGCGTTTCAAGTATCGGGCCGACCTTTTCGCTGATCTCATCGATCGTCAACCCGGTTTTATCCGACAGCCAGTGCAGAAGGGATTCTTTTATCCGGAGGCTGGTCCGGCGGGTTTCTGCGGCATCAGAATTTGCCTTTCCGGTGAACAACCGGCTGTAAAACCGTTTGAACGTATCAAACGGAATCGGGGCAAGTTCTTCGGAAAGACCTTCCTCGGATCGGGCCCAGATGGTCAGCAGCAGCGATTTGAATGTTAAAAATCCTTTGTGGGCGGGATGATGATTCAGTACGGGCATTTTCGAAAACAGCTCGTCAAAGGCGATGATATGGTTCAGTATCTGTTCGGTGGCGGCGATATCCGCTGTCGAAGAAAATTCTCTGTAAACAGTCCCTGTCCGGTAGTTGTCAAAGTAGAGGGGCTTTTTTACAAACAGCCCGCCGAGGACCCCCATCCACTCTTCTCCCCAGAAGGCGATGGGCAGTCCCTGTTTCAGGAACCAGCATCCTTTTCGCCACCGCTCCGTCTTCCATTTTAGTTTCAGGGCGGCGCCATAGCCGATTCTGAAAATCTGAATCAGCGGCCAGGTTCTGATGAGCGATGCGATCCGGGAGGTGTCTGGTGTCCCGGGCTGTCCGGTCAACTGCTCAAGCCCGATGCTGATATATCCGCCGGCTTTTTTGACGATGGCGCTTAATTGTTCGCGATAGCGGATCGGGCGCAGGTCCGCGGAAATGATCTGATTGCACAGTCCGGCAAATTCCGACTGAAGCTGAATGAGGATATCTTCGTTGTCAATGCATGACAGGGCGGTTGTAAACAGATTGTCCCGGTTGAGCAGATTTGCCGGATACTGTGCCACGGCACTGCGATAGTCCTGCCGGGGATGGGATAATAATTTTTTCCCCATCGTTCCCACTTCGGCTGGCGATACCGGCTGGTATACGCCTATAGCTTCTTCAAAGGGAAGAAACCCTTTTTCAGCCAGTCGGATATTTCTGAACCGGTAGGATTCTTCTTCGGCTTCTGCCGAGAGCACACTTGCAAATTCAGTCAGCACATTCTGATAGGTGACATGGTCATAAGCGGCAAGCTGTTCAATAAAGTGTTTCAGGAAAGATTGCCGGGATTCTTCAGCTTCCTTATCCATGTCAGAATCAAATTCTGCATCTTGAACCTTAATATAATAGGTACCGTCCAGTGTGATATAGTCGTCATCGAAATCCGATGGGTCCTGATCATGTTCTCTGATGATGACGTGAATGTTTTTCAGCAGATACAGCTCGATGAATTCTGTCTTTTCCGCCAGAAACCATTTGATAAATCGTTTCGAATCCGCGTGCAGAAGTTGGTTCAGCCATTTGGACAGGGATTTTATTTCCATTTTGTCTCTTTGCCACGCTTCGATATCCACAATGAATTCCCACTGCTGATCGGATGCCAGGGACAACAGGGGAAGACAGTCCTCAAGACCGATATCATGGATCATGAAATAAAAATCCTGTTCCGGAAACGACCGGATAAGTTCTGTCGGATTGGCGCAGCTCAGGATACTGTCAAGGGCTTTTTCGGAAGACAGCTTCAAAATTTCTTTTCGCTGCCGATATAGCCGGACGGCCTTGTCAGCAGAAGGTGCTTTTTTAATCGTGTCGGTCATGGTGTGCTTTCTCCGTGTATGATGCAATATATATTGTAATGCCTGAAATTATTTCAGGCCGGGTCCGGATTGATAATCAGCGGGGGCCGGGCTGTTTTTCGGGTATGAGGGCCGAGGCCCTCAGTGATCGTCTGATGCGCAGGGATTCCAGGGAGCGATTTTGATCAGCAGAAGCATCCCCGGGATGGCGATCAGGGTACAGCATATGAAAAAGGCGGTCCACCCGAATGTTTTTGCCAGGAATCCGGTGGGCGCGGATGCAACGACTCTGGGAATTCCCATAAGGCTTGAGAGCAGCGCATATTGAGTGGCGGTGAATTTTTTATTGGTAATGCTGGCCATAAATGCCGCATAAGCGGCGGTGCCCATTCCGCTGGTCAGGTTTTCAAAGGCGATCACGGCAGATAAGGCAAACATATTATAGCCGATCTGGGACAATATGGCAAAGCCGGCGGTAGAAATGGCCTGGAGAAATCCAAATGCCCACAGGCCCCGGGTAATTCCCATTCGGAGCATGAAGACTCCGCCCAGAAATCCACCTGCGATGGTCGCCCAGAATCCAAAGAGCTTGACGACCGAACCGATCTGGGCTTTGGAAAAGCCGATATCCAGATAAAACGGGGTGGTCATGGCACTGGCCATGGTGTCCCCGATTTTGTAACACAGAATGAAGACCAGTATCGTGACGGCTTCCGGACGGGCAAAATACTCGGTTAGGGGTTCAAAAACCGCTTTTGCCAGTGTGCCCGGCGGGGCTTGATCCATGGCCGGTTCCGGAGTCAGCAGGGTGGTGATCATTCCGGGAAGCATGCATGCGGCCATGATCAGGTAGACGGCTTTAAAGGGAATATAATCGGCTATGATCAGACCGCCGCCGGAGGCAACCAGCATTCCGATGCGATAGCCATTGATATAAAAGGATGATCCTAAACCCAGCTGTTCATCGGGCAGATCTTCTCTCCGGTACGCATCGACCACGATATCCTGAGAGGCGCTGAAAAATGTTACTATAAATGCGGCGAAGGCCACCAGCCAGGGGGAGCGGCCCGGATGGGTCATTCCCAGGCCGGCAATGGACACCATCAAAGCAGTCTGGACGATCAGAAGCCATCCTCTCCGCCTGCCCAGAAAAGGCAGGGTGTACCGATCCATCACCGGCGCCCATAGAAATTTTACCGTATAGGGCAGGCCTGCGAGAGACATCATTCCGATGACAGCCAGATCCACCCCCTCTTCCTTCATCCATGCCTGAAGCAGGCTGATGGTCAGCAGGAGCGGAAGGCCGCAGGAAAACCCCATCAAAAAGGTCACCAGCATTCGTCGGCTGCAGATGACCTTGATGATGGATCCAGGAGGGGTGGAATCAGCGTGCGATTCAGCGGAACGCGGAGTTAAAGATGCGGAATCATTTTCCCGGGCACTGGCGTTTGACGGCTTCATCGAGATGCTTGTTTCCGTATGCTTTATCGAAATGTTGACTGAATTCTACTGCCAGTTTTGAGGCTCTTTCCTGATAGGCGGCTTTATCTTTCCAGGTGTTTTCCGGATTTAATATTTCCGATGGAACTCCCGGGCAGGTTTTCGGCACGTCGAGATGAAACTGCTGGTTACTGGTGTATTCAACATTCTCAAGCTGTCCGTCAAGTGCCGCATTCACCATTTTTCTGGTAACCGTGATGTCAATGCGTTTTCCGATGCCGTACGGGCCACCGCTCCATCCGGTATTGATCAGGTATACCTGCGTGTTATGCTCTTTCATTTTATTTCCGAGCAGATCCGAATACATGTTGGGGATACACGGCATGAAGGGCTGACCAAAAAAACGGGAGAATGTGGAGACCGGATCGATGATGCCGGTTTCGGTGCCGGCCAGTTTGCTGGTATATCCCATCAGAAACCACAGCATGGCCTGCTCGGGGTTCAGGCGTGAAACCGGGGGGATGACGCCGTTTGCATCTGCCGTCAGAAATACGATGGTTTTCGGATGGGCGCCGGTGGATGAGGGCTTGATGTTGCTCAGAAATGTCAGCGGATATGAGGCACGGCTGTTGGGCGTAAGCCGGTCGTCAAACAGATCGAACGTTCCGTTCGGGTACATCATGGCGTTTTCCACAATAGCGCCATGCTTTAAATAATTGTCTTTGTGAAATACGGCATGGTGGATTTCAGGCTCTTTTTCCGGATCCAGATTGATCAGTTTTGCATAACAGCCATTCTCAAAATTTGAGATGCCGTTGCTGCTCCAGCCGTGTTCATCATCGCCCAGCAGGGCGCGGCTGGCATCCGCCGACAATGTGGTTTTGCCTGTGCCTGACAGTCCAAGGAACAAAGAAAGTTCCTGATTTTCGTTTTCATTTGCTGAGCAGTGAATCGGGAGGATGCCTTCAAACGGCAGGTAATAATTCATGACGGTAAACATGAGCTTTTTGACACTGCCGCCATAGGCCGACCCGTATACCAGACCGATGCGGTTGTCAAAATCCATGACGATGGCCATGTTGGTAGTGCTGCCGTCGGGCAGTTTTCTGAGACGGCCGGCGTAGCGGCCGGCATCCACCTTGTCGTACGGCAGGACCAGCAATGTGAATCCTTTATCGGCAAAAATGCTGGCGGCGATATCGTCCTGGACCGGACGAAACATATTGAGCGTAAACAATGCGGTGGTTGCCTGATCGGAAACGGTCCGGACGGGAAGGGCATAGGCCGAATCGGCTCCGATCACCCGGTCCGTGATGAAAATGCGTTCTTTGGCTTTCAGAACATCAAGCGCGTCATTCCAGAGCATTTCAAACGTTTCGGGATCACACGGGATATTATTGGGGGAATCCCAGTCAATACGATTTTCTGTTCCCGGATGGCGAACGATCATGGTGTCTCGGGGAGATCTTCCGGTAGAGGCGGGCGGGGTCCATGTACTCAGGCATCCGTTCGCCGAAATCAGTGCTTCTTTGTGCTCCACAGCCTTCAGGATCGCTTCCTCACGCTGAGGGTTGATTTGAACCTGATTGTGCTGTTCAATGATCTGATGAAGCGAAACTTTAAAATCCATTGCTTTCACCTTAAATTCCTTTGTGGTTAAAAAATGATTGAAACGGGTGCTGGAGATCGTGTATCAGCGTATCTGAGAAATAAGGTACGGATACACCGGTCTCGTCAACCGAACATTGACGGGATTCAAATTTGACAGCAACGTTAAATGCTGGCTGATTGCGTCGCGTTGAATCCGGAGAAATTTTAATTTTATCTTTCAAAATCTGACGTTTCAGGCGTTCGTTACTTGAGCGTACAGATAAAAAAATCTGCCGTCAATTCCGGCAGTCGATCGCGCGGCTTCTGAATGGACCGGGTCTATAACCGGTTCAGAATGATATCATTTAACTTCCGTTTAGGGACATGGTGAATCCCCTGATCATCACGCCAGTACCGGATGCTTTCTTCAGTACCGATTGTTTCAAGAACGATGGTTTCTTTGGGTTTGCCCAGTGCGATGACAGCCGGAATATTCAGATGGGGCGGTATGTCCAGTATGTCTCTGAGGCGGTTTCTGTCGATGGACCCAATCATGCAGCTTCCCAGGCCGGTTTCCCTGGCACCCAGCATCATGCTTTGCGCTGCAATTCCATGGTCACATCCGGGCTCGGAACTGATCGTGGTGTCATGAAGCATGATGATATACGCGGCAGGCCTCTCGCCTTCTGCCGGACCCGGCCAGTCCGGCAGATACCCCGCCCATCCGAGACAGGAAAATATGTCGGCATTGACGCGTTCGGAACAGGAGAGAATGTATTTTATCGGCTGCAGATTCGATGCGGATGCTGAGAGTCGCGCCAGGTTGACCAGAGCGGTTAAGGTGTCATGAGACACCATATGATGTTGATAAAACCGTCGGCAACTTCGGGTTTTTCGAATTAAATCTTCAAGCATGGGGTTCATTTTGTCTGGTTTCTGTTGATGACGAAGACGTGTCCCGGCTGATCCATGCCAGCACGTTCCGGAAATCTTCCTTAACCTTTTGTAAGGCTTTTCCCCGATGGCTGACGGAATTTTTTTCTTCCCGGGATAATTCGGCAAATGTTTTGTTGAGCGGTGGATAATAAAAAACCGGGTCATATCCGAAACCGTTGGCGCCGGATGGATACCGTGTGATTGACCCTTCGCAGTCTGCAGAATATGTCAGACATTTGCCGTTGGGCACGGCAATCGCGATAACACATCGAAAGGCGGCCTTGCGATGGGTTTCGCCTTGCATATCATCCAGAAGCTTTGTATAGCGTTGCTCGTCGGTTGCATTTTCGCCGGCATAGCGAGCTGAATGAATACCGGGCGATCCCCTCAGAGATTCTACTACCAGGCCTGAATCATCGGCCAGGGCAGGAAGTCTCAGGATATTTGAAATAAAAACGGCCTTTTTACAGGCATTTATCTCAAATGTTTGTCCGTCTTCAATCACCGCCGGCATCGGAGGAAAATCTTCCAGACTCTTGACGGTTATTGGAAAGTCAGCCAACAGGTTTTTAATTTCTTCTGTCTTGCCCTTATTGGTTGTGGCAATAACAAGAGAAACAGGATTTTTCATGGTCTCTTCACTTAGAATAAATGTCGATCCGATATACCGCAATTGGTTCAATTGCTTCTGAAAACAGCCGGTTTTCCCGGAGGCGCAGGGCAACACGGGGTGAATATCCCGTTTCCCTTATTCCAGAAAAAAATATCGAATCTTCGTCCAGGCCCTTGCTGTTAAGACGTAAGCCCGAAACACTGCCGAATCTCAGAAAGTACTTCCGGGGCGTTTGAGAGCCCAACCCGCTATAGGTATACTGAAAAAATATGTTTTTGTAGTCATCTAAAATCAGGTTATCATATAAAGCATGAAATGGCCTTTGTAAAGACTTTTTGATTGGGTCCGGCAAGCTGATTGGCTGCGCCCGGGTAAATTGTGCGGCCTTGTTAAGAACCCGTTGCCATTGTATTCGTATCCCCCCTGCGGTGTGTTTTATCCGCCAAAGGGGTCAGAAAATCCTTTACACAAAAAACCGTGTTGATATATTAACTAAACGTTTAAACTTTTACCATATTGATTTTAAAATGTCAGAAAATTCAAGGAAAAAATTATGCATAGGTTGCTGACCGATAAATCGGGGCAGAAGATGCTGCTGTTGGGTAACGAGGCCATTGCAAGGGGTGCTGTTGAAGCAGGGGTAGGTGTGTCCACAACCTATCCGGGGACGCCCTCATCAGAAATTACGCTGAATTTTTTTCAGATATCCAGAGAGACCGATCTGTATTTTGAATACAGCACCAACGAGAAAGTCGCGCTTGAGGTCGCCGCGGCCACGGCCAATTCAGGGGTGAGAAGCATGTGTGTCATGAAACACGTGGGAATGAATGTGGCTGCAGACCCTCTGATGACGCTGGCCTATGTCGGGGTCAAAGGGGGACTTGTGATTGTTACGGCCGATGATCCGGCTATGTTTTCGAGTCAGAACGAGCAGGACAACCGGTATTATGGAAAGTTTTCCGGGCTTCCGGTTCTGGAGCCATCCTCGGTTCAGGAAGCCAAAGATATGACGGCCTATGCATTTGAACTGTCCGAAATGCTTCAGGAGCCGGTCATTCTGAGAACGACCACCCGGCTCAATCACGCCACCGGCGTTGTTGAACTGGGGAAAATAAATGCCCCGGTGGTGCAGGGGGATTTTGTCAGGGACCCGATGAATTATGTCACTGTGCCGGCGGTTTCAAAAAAGCTTCATGCCAGACTGCTGACCCGGCTTGAAAAAGCAAAACAGATTTCCGAGCGCTGCGTCTGGAATTTTACGCAGGGAAGCGGCGCCTGGGGCATCGTCTGCAACGGCGTCAGTTATAATTACGTGTCAGATGCGGTTTCAGATCTGGGCATTGAGGCGAAAGTCAAGGTTTTCCGGATCGGCTTGTCACACCCTCTGCCGGAGGCCACCATCAAGCAGTTTTTAAAAAAATGTGAAAAAGTGCTGGTGGTTGAGGAAGGCGAGCCATTGATGGAGGAGACGATCAAGGCATTTGCTCAGGAGGAAAAACTGCCACTCACGATCGCCGGCAAGGGAGAAAATCTTTTTTCCCGTTTGTATGAATATGATCCGGCACTCGTCAGAAAAACGATTGCCACTTTTTTTGATGTTGCATACGAACCGGCTGCCCCGGTCGATCTTTCCGGCATCCCTGAGCTGCCTCAGCGTCCGCCGAATCTGTGTGCCGGGTGCTCTCACCGGGCCACATTCCATGCGATCAAAAAAGCGGCGGAAGGAATGGATATCATATGCCCGAATGATATCGGCTGCTATACCCTGGGCTTTCTGCCCCCGCTTTCGATGGGCGATTTTCTGATTTGCATGGGATCATCGATTGGAACGGCGTGCGGATTTTCCCGGGTAACCGGAAAAAAGGTGATCGCCGTCATAGGCGATTCCACATTTTTTCATTCCGGTATGGCGGGCCTGGTTAACGCCGTGTTCAATAACCATAATTTTACGCTGGTTATTTTAGACAATGAAACCACGGCAATGACCGGTCATCAGCCCAATCCGGGCGTGGATATGAAAAATCTGAATATGAACGGATATGGCCGGGTTTCAATTGAAAATATTGTCCGGGCCATCGGGGTGCCTCATGTCAGTGTGATCCGACCCTATCATGTCAGAAAGAGTGTTGAAACCATCAAAGCGGCGCTTGATTTTCAGGGGGTATCGGTCATCATCTCCAGAGAAATGTGCCACCTGTACGCCAGGAGCATCAAAAAACCAGGTCGCGGGGCGTTTTATGTCAGCGAAAAATGCAGAAACCACAGAACCTGTATCAATGAGTTGGGCTGTCCTGCTTTTTCCGTTACGGATGGCAGGGTCGTCATCGATCCGGTCATGTGCACCGGCTGTTCGGTCTGTGCGCAGATCTGCCCGGAACATGCTATTTTGCCGCTGAAAAAGTAATCCGCAAATCGGAAAAGGTCATGTGACGGCGGGAAATGATGCTTTCACCGAAGAAATTTAATTATATCAGGATGTAAAACAATGGATACAACTCGATTGATTATCGTAGCGGTTGGAGGGCAGGGGAACCTTCTTGCCTCCAAAATTCTCGGGGAAGCGGCGCTTTTATGCAATGTGCCGGTTTCCATGAGTGAGATCCACGGGATGGCGCAAAGAGGGGGCGTGGTGGAATCGGCGCTGGTTTTCGGCGATGCCCGCAGCAGCATTATTTCAGACGGGGAGGCCGATGTGCTGGTGGGCTTTGAACCGCTGGAAACGCTCCGGGCCAGGAAAAAATGCAATCCCGGGACCGTCGTGATAACCAACCTTGCTCCGGTGCCCCCGTTTACGGTAGCCATCGGCAGGGGGACTTATCCGGATGTCGAGATGATTCAGAATCAGATTCGGACCGGAATCTCCAGGCTTATTGCCTACGATGCCGTATCCCTTGCAACAGAGGCCGGAAATGTGATGGCGGTCAATACGGTTCTTCTGGGCTCGCTGATTCAAACCGGCATTCTGCCGTTATCATCCGAGTGCGTGAAACAAGCCATTCGAACCCGGGTCAAAAAGCAGTTTGTTGAATCCAACCTGAACGCATTTGAGAAGGGGTTTTTGGCTGCACAGCGTCTGACGTAGAGAAGGCATCTTGTCATGTCTTGAAACTGTCGCATCAGTTGCTTTCATCCGGTAATCGGGATGTTGAATCCCTTATGGATTGACTTTTCGGGATATATCGTCCTTATGCTTCTTGAACTATCGATTAAAAATTTTGCCATTATTGATGATCTTCGCATCTGTTTTTCTGACGGTCTGACCATGTTGACCGGAGAAACAGGGGCCGGCAAATCCATTATCATCAATGCGGTCAATCTGCTGCTGGGCTCCAGGGCCTCCGGCAGTCTGATACGCACGGGTGCCGAGGCCGCGGAGCTGGAGGCATTGTTCAGTATCCATCCGGAAAGCAGCGTGCTGCAGATTGTTCAGGAGCTGGGATTTGAAGCGAGCGACGATCTGTTGATCCGGAGAATCATTTCACGAAACGATCGGCACCGCATTTACATCAACGGCCGCCTTTCCACCATTCAGATGTTAAACCGGATGACCGGCTGCCTTGCCAGCATATCCGGTCAGCATGCGCATCAGGGATTGCTGAAGGAAGATCAGCACCTGATGACGCTGGATCAATTTGCGGGCCTTTTGCCGTTAAGGGCATCGGTGGCAGAGCATTATCATGAGATTGTACCGTTAATCCAGCATCTGGACAGTCTCAAAAGTGTTCAACAGCGCCAGACCGAACAAGCGGATCTGCTTGAATTTCAGAAAAATGAAATCACATCCGCCTCGCTTCGGCCGGGCGAAGATGTTGATCTCGAGCAGGAAATGAAACGGTTAAAAATGGCCGAAACCCTTTATCAGTCGGTAGGCAGCAGTTATGAAATGCTTTACGGCGCCGAGGGGGCCATTATCGGAAAGCTGGTTGAAAATGCCCGGCTCATCGAAAAAGCCAGTCGGATCGATTCACAGTTGTCCGATATGGCAAAAGCGCTGGAAGACACGGTGTATCAACTGGAGGATATTGCACACCGGCTCCGGGGGTATCTGGATACCCTTCAGGCGGATGATAACCGTCTGGAAGAAATTGAAAATCGTCTGGATGTGATCCGGCGGCTGAAGAGAAAATATGGCGGGTCAGTGGATTCGGTGCTGTCCCATCTGGAGATCATCGACAGGCAGCTGGGCGGGCTGGAAAATCTGTCCGAACAGATAGCCGGCACAGAAAGCCGGCTTGAAAGTCGATCGGTCGAGTTGGCGACCCTGTGTAACGAACTTTCCGGAAAAAGGAAGCAGGCAGCCGCCAGTCTGTCAGCTGCCGTGGAAACGGAACTGGCCTCCCTTCAAATGGCTCATACCCGGTTTCATGTTTTCCTGCAATCCTCTGATCCCGATGAAAAGGCCCCGCGCTGGCTGAAGACCGGGGGCTGCCGTATCAGTGAAAGCGGAATCGATACCGCAAGATTTATGATCGCCCCGAATCCGGGTGAGGATTTGAAACCGCTTTCTGCCATCGCATCGGGAGGGGAGCTGTCCAGAGTCGTACTGGCGCTGAAGGCGATTCTGGCAGACAAAGAATCGGTTGAAACGGTTGTGTTTGATGAGGTTGACGCAGGAATCGGGGGCGGAACCGCTGAGCTGGTGGGGCAAAAGCTTCTGGCACTTTCCGCCTGGCATCAGATCCTCTGCATCACTCATCTGCCCCAGATCGCAAAATTCGGTCATCATCATTACAAAATATCCAAGCAGGTATTGAACGGCAGGACGCAGAGCATGATTGCTGAGATGTCCCGGCAGGAACGTATTCAGGAAATCGCAAGAATGCTGGGCGGCACAAATATTACACAAACCACGCTGGACCATGCACACGAAATGCTTGAAAAAAAATGACGGTTTTATACAATATTCCTCCCTTACTGACGTTCAGCTGTTTTTTATGCCTTGCCGTGTGGACATTGCTTCGTGCCAGGCGGACAAAACAGAATATTCTTTTTTTGCTGATCTGTGTCTGCGGCTGTTTTCTTTATCTGGATATTTTATATGCCTTTAATGCGAATTCGGCCGAGAAGGCCCTGCGATACAGCCGGATTGATCATTTGATTCTCGTTTATCTGCTTCCGATATATATACAGTTTTTCCATGAATATCTTAATGTAACCGGTCGGGAGAAACTGGTCCGGTTCGCTTACGGGTATGCCTTCCTGTTGATGTGTTTTGTTCCGACCCCGCTATACATAGAGACGATGCAGCATCATCCGTTCGGATTTTTTGCAAGGGCCGGAATGATCTATCCTTTTTTTGGAATTGGCGGGATTGCGGTCGTCGTATATGTCTTCAAACTCATTTCCGATCAAATTAAAGCAGAGAAGAGCAGCGTCCGTAAAAAGCAGCTCTCGTATGTATTTTTCGGGTTTGGGTGCATGGGCCTGATGAACGGGCTGAATGTGGTGCCGATCCTCGGCTATTCGGTCTATCCTCCCGGAAATCTGAGCTTTATTCCGCTGCTGATATTCTATGTCGGTCTTTTCAGGTATGATCTGTTTGATTCCGGTCATCTGGTTAGAAAAGGGCTGGTGTACTCGTTGATCACCGCGGCCCTGACGGGTGCGTACGCGCTGTTGATCGTTCTGGCTGACAGATTGTTTAAAAATATGCATTTTTTCGATACCCTCTATTGTCCGTTATTGTTTTTTTTATTGATTACATTGATATTCGGACCATTGAAGACGAAAGTGCAGACGGTTATCGATCGGATATGTTTCAAGGAAAAATTTGATTTTCAGAAAACCATCCGGCAGGTGAGTCAACTGATTGTATCGGTTCTGGATCTGAATGAAATCGGGGAGAGGCTCACCCGTACCATATCCAGCACAATACCGGTCTGCCATTGCTCGCTTTTTGTGACCCCTCCCGGCGGAACGGATTTTATCCGGTTGTCGGTACAGGGAGATGGAGTTGATCCGGGCGTATCCTGTATCTCCGGGGACTCGGCATTGATCCGGTTTATGGGCCTGCATCATCATGCCGTCACCCGGGCCGGTTTTTCCGCCCGTCATTCAGCCTCCGGAATTGACAAAGTGCTGACAGATATGGACGCGTTGTGTGCCGAAATCGTTCTGCCCATGCGGTATAAAAACCATCTGAACGGATTTATTGCGTTAGGGGAAAAACGGTCCGGAGATCTGTTTGCCCAGGAGGATCTGGATTTGTTGCTGACGCTTTCCAGTCAAAGTGCCATGGCCGTTGAAAATGCCCGGTCCTATAAACTGGTTGAAGACCTGAATAAAAATCTGGAACAAAAGGTGCAGGAAAGAACCCGGGAACTGGAGGCGGCACTGGATGAAAAAGAGCGGACTCAGGAACTGCTGGTTCGCTCTGAAAGTCTTGCGGCGATCGGGCAGCTGGTGGCCGGCGTGGCCCACGAACTGAACAATCCCCTGTCCAGCGTGAAAAGCCTGGTCCAGAGCACCATTGAAGATCTTCAGGAAGGGACGGAAACGAATGATTCCTATCAATACCTGATAGATGACCTGCAGTTTGCGGACAGGGAACTGGGCAGGGCAAAGGCAATTGTCGCCAGTCTTCTGAGCCTTTCGAGGCAAACCCTTGTATACTCTGAACCTGTTTTGCTGAATTCGGTCGTTCAGGATGCCCTCCGGATATTGCATAACCAGTATAAATATCTCAATCTTGAAATCCGTGAAGACTATGCCCGGGATCTGCCGAAAATTGAGGGAAATTTCGGTGAGCTGGGGCAGGTTGTTCTCAATATAATCAAAAATGCCATTCAGGCGGTAGCGGACATCCAGGGGCAGATCCGGCTGAAAACCGGGTTTGATTTCGAAAAAAATCAGGTGGTGTTCGATTGCAGTGATAACGGGTCCGGCATCGGTGAAGATATCCGAAATGATATTTTCAAACCGTTTTTTACTACCAAACCCCCGGGACAGGGCACCGGGCTGGGATTATATATCAGTCATGAAATTGTCCGCAGACATGGCGGCACATTGGACCTTGACGATACCGCCGGCACAGGCGCCCGCTTTAGTCTGAGGCTGCCGATATCATAGGGAGGACGGATTTGACCGGCACGGATGCCCGGATTGACTGAAAAACATCGGGGGTTTTACCGGAAACTGAAAATGATTTATGCTGCGGTTTGGACTGCAGCTGGCCGACAGACATTAAGAAGTCTGTAAAGTATTGCAGCAACGATAGGTGAAAAAAGGGTTACGATATGGAACAGGTACATTCCCGTGAAAAAGAGCAGTTTAAAAAATTATTTCAGAATGAAGTCGTTGATCAGATAGATGAAAAGTATCAAATACTGGAAGTCTTTCTTCAGAGCGAACGTCATGTGACGGTTGCCGAGATGAGCCGGATACTTAACGAGCAGGGGTATTCATTTTCGATCGAATTTGTCCGGGATACACTCAAATTCATGTGTCGATACGGATTTGCCCGGAAAGTACGGTTTGACGATGGCCTGGTCCGGTTTGAGCATCATCATCTGGGGGATCATCATGATCACATGGTGTGTACCAAATGTGGCAGGATCGTGGAATTCAAGGATGACGAGCTGGAACGTCTCCTGGTGAAAGTGGTGGCAGCTCACGGGTTTCATATGGTGCAGCATAAAGTGGAGACCTACGGGTTTTGTTCCGATTGTATGAAGCAGCAGATGCAGCTCATGCCGCTGACCATGGCGAAAAAGGGTGAAAAAGTGGTCATCAGGGAATTTGCCGGCGGGTCCGGTGTGCGAATGCGGTTGATGACCATGGGGATGAGGCTGGGCGATATTGTTGACGTCATTACGAATATGGGCAACGGGCAGCTGGTCGTAGCCGTTGACTGCAAGCGTTATGTGCTGGGCCAGGGAGTGGCGGGGAAAATTATTGTCGAGATCGTTTAATAGGCCGAAGGGCGTTGCGATGCCTTTGGTGGCTCACCCGGGAGGATCAATGGGGGAAAAAAGAGTATGAAATTAAGTGAGATGAAGAAAGGTCAACGCGCAACAATTGTTCGGGTGGGTGGAATAGGTGCTTTGCGACGCAGAGTTCTTGAAATGGGAATGGGTAAGGGCGTCGAGATATATGTCGAAAAATATGCTCCCTTGAAGGATCCGCTGGAA
>JAQWFD010000054.1 GCA_028704555.1 Desulfobacterales bacterium | reverse complement strand
TTGTCTACTTGTCGGAAACAGGGAATTAAGTCAAGCCGTGCACTGGAACTGTTGTTTAACGGCAAGTTGCCAGATTTTGTCATGTAGATGGAAGTATACTAATTTTCAAGCACGCTGAATAGTTACCATGGTTTTTTTCATATGGTAGGTAGAAGCTATAGCTCAAGGGAAGACAAGCCCAGCGTCCTTTAACTATTTTTAACAACCCAATGGCGACAATGTTTTGTGCCCATGGATATTTTGACTGATTTTGTTTGGCAGCATGGTCGAAGACCTTGGCGCATCCAAAGATTTTCGTTCCTGTCTTGGGATTAATGCAATCGTCCAAGGCCAAAAGCAGCCGGTCATTTGTCAAAGGTTCGGGAATCATCTTCCATAGACTTTGCCAAAGCCGTTGCCATGGGATCTTGGGCGATGCCATGAAAGTATAGTATCGTTTCTTTCGAATGCCCGTAAAACCGAAAAGACTTTTAAGGCATCGAAGCAGGTTTGAAGTCTTTGACGAAGCAAAAGGAATGATGATCGCAAGGAGCGTGTAGACAAACCATATTCCGCGTTCATCGCCTTTTCGTGAATGAGCAAATTCATTTTTGAGTTTTCCGAGAATGTCGTGTAGTATCAGTATGCGAGGCCTTTCTTCGTTAAGGTGTTTTTGTTTTGACAAACTAAACATATCATAACGCGGCCTCGCAATCAACCATAACTATCTGATTTTTATAAAAAAATCTGCTTTTTAATAAAATTTGGTACCAATTATTTGTAATAAAATCAATAGGTTATAAATCGGAAAATTTTTGCTATAAGCATTCGTATTTATTAGGTATTTACACTTCAGTCCCAACGCTTGTCTTAGCACCTCGTTGTAAAAAAATGGGAAACTTCAGATTGTTAAGACAATTGATGAAATCGCCTTTCAGACCAATCTGCTGGCATTGAATGCCGCAGTCGAAGCCGCCCGGGCAGGCGATGCCGGCTTGGGATTCTCCGTTGTTGCCGAGGAGGTCAGAAATTTAGCCATGCGAACGGCGGAAGCCGCTAAGAATACCGCAGAGCTGATCGAGGGGACTGTGGCAAAGGTCAATGCCGGTTTTAAATTAGTGGCCGGGACCAATCAGGCCTTCGAAGAAGTTGAAAAGGGTTCTGAAAAAGTTGGTGGGATCGTTTCTGAAATTTCCGAAGCCTCTGATGAACAGGCCAAGGGACTTGATCAAATCAGCAAGGTCGTCGCAGAAATGGATAAGACTACCCAGCAGAATGCCGTAAATGCCGAAGAGTCGGCGGCCGCCTCAGAGGAAATGAAACAGCAGGCGAACATGATGAAAAATATAGCCGATGAACTGGCAAAAATTATCGGAATAACCGTTGAGACAAACGGGCCTTTGTCGACAGGGAAAAAGAAGCCACCGGAAAGAAAATTTATATCGCCGGAACGATGAAAAAAATCAAACGGAGATTCGTCATCCGGCTTAAATCAGTTTTTGATATAACCGGTTGTGGCTGATTCAACCCATATAAGAGAGATAGACCGTATCCAAAAGATCCGTTAGTAGTCAGAGGGGGCTGTTAACGGATCTTTTCCGTTGGATATTCATTATTCCGTCCGTCGTGAGGGGGGGGCAATCGTTTATGGGGGGTATGCCCGGTGATGTATGGCTGTGGTAACCAATTCTTGTTTACTTGTGGCGGGTGTGTCGTAAGGTGAATGTAGTGGCTATGACCTTATTGAAAACAGATGCGGGGGACTATGAAACTGAAAAACTTGAAACCGGTTATCGATCAGATTTTACCGTCAATGATCCGATTTCGCCGACAGCTTCATGAAAACCCTGAGCTGGGATTCAAGGAATATGAAACGTCGCGACGTATATTGGGCCAGCTGAAGACAATTCCGGATTTGCAGATTCGGTCCAATATGGCTGAAACAGGGATTGTCGCGACTATAGATCCCGAAAAGGCCGGGCCTTGTGTGGCCCTGAGGGCAGATATGGATGCTCTGCCGATCCATGAAAAAACGATGCGTCTCTATGCGTCCAAAACCCCCGGACAGATGCATGCGTGCGGTCATGATGGTCATATGGCCTGTCTGGTCGGCGCGGCCCTGGTGCTGTCACTGATCCGGGATGAAATCAGCGGACCGGTTAAATTTATCTTCCAACCGGCTGAAGAGTCTGATGGCGGCGCACGGCGAATGTGTGAGGAAGGGGCGTTAGAGAATCCAAAGGTGGATGCCGTCTTTGGGCTTCATTCCTATCACGGAAGCGGCATCCAACTCGGAGGCGCCGGTGTTTGCAGGGGAGCTGCCATGGCCGGCAGCGGAAATTTTAAAATTGTCATTAAAGGGCGTGGGGGGCATGCCGCTTACCCCCATTTGTGTATCGATCCGGTATTTATCGGCATGCAGGTGGGAAATGCGCTTCAGTCAATCGTATCCCGATCAACCCGTCCAACGGAAAGCGCTGTGGTAACGGTGTCAAAATTTCATGCCGGTACGGGGATCAATATCATACCGGATACAGCTGTCCTGGAAGGCACGTTTCGCAGCCTGTCCCCGAAGGCACTCAAGCGGGTCGCTGAGCAGATTCGATCGATAACATTAAAAACAGCTGAAGCCTTTGGTGCCGATTCAGAAGTTTTTATTGAAGAAGGGTACCCTGTTCTGATAAATCATGACCGGAGCACCGCTATATTTGAGAAAATTGCTGTCGATGTCATACCGCCGCCTTTGTTAAAACTGAATTTTTCTCCCTTGATGGGGTGTGAGGATTTTGCCTGTTATGCCGAAAAAGTTCCGGGCACGTTCTGGTTTCTTGGAATCCGACCGCCTGGGGTGTTAAATTATCCGCCATGTCATCATGCCACGTTTGATTTTAATGATGATGCCATTGGCGTTGGAATCCGGATGCATTGTGAAATTGCCCGGCAATTTGCGCGGTATTGGTGATGCAGTGGCCGACCATCCGCGAAGGGGGCTGCTACGGGTAAATGGCGTGAATTTTCATTCCTTGATTTTCTTGTCTTATATCTGTCAATAGTTCAGATAAAACTATTAACAATATCGACTACGATGTATACGTGGCACCAACTTCGTTTCTGCAGATCAACTGACTGGATAGTAAAAAAATTTGTTTTTTGCTTGCGATCTGTAACATCGTTCCGATGTCAATTAACACCATGAGAATGTTGACTAATAACACGTCGCATGCCATTCACGGAACAGGGCATGCGCAAATATTCCGCCGCTGGTTGACAAAATCGAACCGGCGGTTAAACGCGAGATGGAGAAAAATCCTGCGATTCATGGAGATGAAATTATTCCTTACGCAGTTGAGGAAAACATCTGGCAGGGAATAGAAGACCTTTTATTGACGAGGCCCCAATAGCGCGTTCCAGTCTAATGATGTGAATGTCCGGTGAAGTGGATGATCGTCCTCGACAAGATGATAACTGATATGCGAAAATACCCGGATGAGAGCGGAATGAACCGGTTCGGCAGGAACGACATCATCAAGGCTGCCGTGATAGACAATAACCGGGATGTCTATCACGGTATTTAAGCAGGGAGCAAATCCCTCATGATCGAGCGCAGGGGCCAGCAGGACCAGTTTTTTGACTTTTTGAACATTGTTGCAGGCATAAATTGCCGCCATTAAACCGCCAAAGCTTGAACCGATCAATATCAGGCCGGTTTTATCCTCAAGTTGAAGGTTTAATGTATGCATCCGATCTTCAAGGCACCCCCTGTAATCGGTTACGAGCATCTCCGGAAATCTGCGTTTGAAATAGACCCCCTTCGTCCCGTGACTGCTGCTGTCCAGACCGTGTATAAAAACGCATGTTGTCTTCATGTGCAGGACCTTTCATTTGAATCCGCAAGCAGATGGATTAAGCTTGAAATCATGTCCCTGAATCCTGATTGCCTGTCAATCATTTTTACGTTGGAAATATAAATTTGTTAAAATTTTACCGCGGGCAATCGGGGTGTCTTTTCTTTTGACATCAATGTGCCTTTATCTTATATAATGAATTATATTTAATTTCTTATTTTTATCTATTTATTTATCACGTATTTAGTAACCTTGGCAATTATTTTAAATTGTTGCTGTTTTGCTGATGGCATTTTGCTGAAAGGAGGCATATCATATGGCTAACAAGGGGTATTGTGAAAAACATGGCGACGTGAATTTGTGGTCAGCGTGTGAGCATATTATACATGGGAAAGCCAGAAATATCATTCTGGCAGAGCCTAAAACCGCGATGTGTTTTAAATGTACTAAACGGATTTATGAACTTGATGTTTATGGGTTTGAATCTATTTGTGAACATTGCCTGAAAGATATCGTGCATGACCTGATAAAACTGTCGGAAACGGATGAGGATGTCAGAAATATTATTGTTGGATTGGAACATCTGGAAGGCATCAAACCGCTTGAGACTCAAAAAGCCGGTAAATAAAATTGAGTTTGCAGGAATATTCTTTTGAAATTCCAAATGAGGTCATATGCCGAATTTTATCAAGATGATACTCATAGAGACACCTGTTTCGTAAAAAAACAGTTGAATGGCTGTCCTCCGTTCAGGGTTCCGATTGCCCGCCTTGCTTTGGCTCGAGCAGTTTTGAACAGCCGTTGAGCATAAATTCGTTCGCATGTCCCTGGCTTTTATGAAAATGTTTGCCGATACGTTTACGCCCCCGTCTTCCGACGCCAGTCGTTTTCCATTACCTCGATGGGCGGGAACAGGGTCCAGCTCCCACAGCCCCGTTTTTTTCAGTCCTGCGAATCAGGCACCCGATCCCCGATTAATAAATTAAAATCCGTGGCTATCTATAAATTCGGTCTTCAACGGATGGGCATCAACGTGTGTTTCCAATCCGGCCATGAAAAGTTTGAAGTCCGCGTTTATTTCAGCCGGAGTCAAGCAATCCCGAAGATTGATGAAGATATCGGGTCGATAAGCGCAGACTTCGATAAGGCCATTTATGGATGGAAACTATCTTAACAGGTTCATATACCAGTTGATCAGCTGCGGACCGAAAAATATATATAAAATGGCGCCGATAGATAAAAAAGGCCCGAACGGTATGGCGATTTTCATATTTTTCTTCGTTTTCAGGATAATGATGAGACCGGAAACGGTTCCGATGATAGATGCGGTGAATAGGGAAAACGCGACCCCCTTCCAGCCAAGAAGGGTTCCGATCATGGCTAACAGTTTGATATCTCCCCCCCCGAGACCCTCTTTTCGGGTGATCAGGTAATACAGCCAGGCGATCAGAAAAAGAATACCTCCGCCTGCCAGAAAGCCTATGATCGAATCAGTAACATGGACTGAGGGCAGAGCCAGTGATGCTGCAAAGGCTATCGGAATGCCTGGAAGTGTGATACAATCCGGAATGATTTGATGGTCGATATCGATAAATGTGATAACTAACAGTGATGTAATAAATAGGTAATATATCAGTGATTCAAGGCTCAGACCAAAGGTCAGGAAGAGGCACAGCGCAAAACAGCCGCTGATGAGTTCGACCATCGGATACCGGAATGATATCGGGCAATTGCAGTGTCTGCAGCGGCCTTTTAGCCATACATAACTCAATATCGGGATATTGTCATAAAAATGAATAGGACTGCCGCATTCCGGACAGGCAGAGCCTGGAAATACAATGGATTTTGATTTGGGCAGCCTGAAGATGCATACATTTAAAAAACTGCCGATACATATTCCGAATATGAATATAATTGAATGAATCAAAATTGTTTGCATGAGACCCGAAACCTTTCCGTGTTTGGATGGGTGGAGGTTTTTGCAGCCAAACCGTGGCAGATCATCCACCATTTTGGTTAAAAAAATCAAGAATAAATATTGTCAAAGTGAAATTATGCTTTATATATTATAAGATTTGCATCAAGCATTTTCAATCTTGCACGGGTGTTGATCACAGACTGGCATAATGTCCGGCAGACGGAAAATATAAATTTTTATATAATCGATACAGGAGAGAAAATGGCTGAAACTGATAAAGATGATTTGATTCGTATCATCGAAGAAGAAGAAAAGGATGAAAACATTCCTTCGGTTGTTCCGTTGATGCCGGTGAGGGATGTCGTGATCTTTACTGATATGCTTCTTCCTCTGTTTGTCGGGCGGGAAAAATCCATACGTGCAGTGGAAGAGGCTGTCGCTCGTGACCGTTTTTTGCTGATCGCAACTCAGAAAGATCCCGGGATAGAAAATCCTAAACCGGAAGAAATATATCCAATAGGAACCGTCAGCCGCATTCTTCGAATCCTGAAACTCCCTGATGGACGTTTGAAAATTCTGATTCAGGGCATTGCAAAAGCAAAAATTGATAAATATACCCGTAAGAAAAGCGTGTATCGGGTAAAAATAAATATGGTTGAAGATGAGCCGGTCGAGGAGATCAATCTGGAAATTGAAGCCCTGATGCGTAATGTCCGGGAAAATTGCGAAAAAATTCTTACGCTCAGAGGCGAAATGACGGGTGATGTCGGAACCATTCTGGAAAGTATCGATGAGCCGGGAAAACTGGCGGATCTGGTGGTGACCAATTTGAAACTCAAGATAGATGAGTTTCAGACGATTCTTGAGATGATTGACCCGGTTAGCCGGCTGAGAAAGGTCAATGATCTGCTTCAGCGTGAAGTTGAACTCTCTTCTGTTCAGGCAAAGATTCAGTCTGACGTGAAAGATGAAATTTCAAAAAGTCAGAAGGATTACTTCCTGCGCGAGCAAATGCGGGCCATATACCGGGAGTTGGGTGAACATGATGAGAAAGCTCAGGAGGTCGATGCCTATAAAAAGAAAATTAAACGCGCCCGGATGCCGAAGGAAGCTGATGAGGAGGCCCAGAAACAGTTGAGACGTCTGGAGCAGATGCATCCGGATTCCTCTGAGACCTCTGTCGTCAGGACTTATCTGGATTGGCTGGTTGAAATGCCGTGGAGCCGGTCAACCAAAGATATGATAAATATTAAAGAATCAAAAGAAATTTTAGATAAATGCCATTACGGCCTTGAAAAGGTCAAGGAACGGGTTCTGGAATATTTAAGTGTCCGGAAACTGAATCCTAAGATGAAGGGCTCTATTTTGTGTTTTGTCGGTCCTCCGGGTGTCGGAAAAACTTCTCTGGGCAGAGCCATTGCGAAAGCAATGAAACGTAAGTTTTTTCGCATATCGCTGGGCGGAATACGGGATGAAGCCGAAATACGGGGGCATCGGAGAACCTATATCGGCGCGATGCCGGGCAGAATCTTACAGGGGCTGAAGCAGTGCGGCGCCAATAATCCGGTGTTCATGCTGGATGAAATCGACAAACTGGGGTCGGATTTCAGGGGTGACCCATCATCGGCTCTTCTTGAGGCTCTGGATCCGGAACAGAATTTTTCTTTCAGCGATCATTATCTGAATCTTCCGTTTGATCTGTCCGGGGTGATGTTTATATTGACGGCGAATTTGACGGATACGATTCCATCCGCTTTGCTTGACCGGATGGAAATCATTTATCTTCCGGGTTATACTGAAGATGAGAAAAAAATTATCGCGCAATCGTATCTGATTCCACGGCAGATTAAGGAAAACGGTCTTAAAACCCGTATGCTGTCGATCAGTACGGAAGCACTGGTTCAAATTATCAGTGAATATACAGCTGAAGCAGGGTTGAGAAATCTTGAACGGGAGCTTGGCACCATTTGCCGTAAGGCGGCACGGAAAATTGCCGAAGGTGAAAAAGGCTCCTTTCTTATTACCCGTAACAACCTGCATAAATATCTGGGCGTGCCGCAATATATTCCGGAAATGGATCAGGAAAGCAGCCAGGTGGGGCTTTCAACCGGATTGGCCTGGACTCAGGTCGGGGGAGAAGTTTTGTATGTGGAGGCCTCCCTGTTTCCCGGTAAGGGTGAGCTTATATTGACCGGGCAGCTTGGAGAGGTGATGCAGGAATCCGCACGGGCGGCTCTGACCTACGCCCGGGCCAACGCCGAAGCGCTGGGTATCGAGGAAAGCCTGTTTGAGAATATGGATATTCATATCCATGTGCCTGCCGGAGCTATTCCCAAGGATGGTCCTTCTGCCGGTATTGCCATGGCGACGGCGCTTATTTCCGCGATAACTAAAAAACCGGTAAGCAAAGATGTCGCCATGACCGGTGAAATTACATTGCGGGGAAGGGTTCTTCCCATCGGGGGATTGAAAGAAAAAGCACTGGGTGCGTTGCGGGCAGGCATTCGGACCATTATTTTTCCTGAAAAGAATAAAAAAGACCTGACAGAAATTCCTTCAAATGTCAAACGGAAGATCAGGTTCGTTCCGGTCAGGGATATGCATCAGGTATTGGAGTCAGCCATGGAAATTGAAAAAGAGACTGCTGATGCTGAAGAGCAAAACGGCGAGGAATAAAACGAATAATCCTGTTGCGGGTTGTCACGGGCCTCGGCAAGAACAAATTTCACCGGATGTTTTTTTTGTTCGTTTTCCGCGTTGTATCAAAGATTACATCGAGTATGCGTACCTTTAGATACGCCTTGAAAATACGCCTTGAAAACGAACAGAAAAATCGTGTATGTGCTCAGTTTGTTCTTGTCGAGGCCCCGGGTTTATGAACCTGTTTTAATGAAAGTGTGATATTATGAGGATACTCGCTGTTGATACGGCAACTCCGAGCTGCAGTACCGCTGTCGTGGATCAGGTGCTACTGATGGCCGAGATTACCATAGCCAGTGGCCAGAGCCACTCCAGACATCTGTTACAACTCATCGATACGGTGATGGGGCTTTCCGGAATTGGGCTTTCCGATCTGGAAGGGATTGCTGTCACTGCAGGTCCCGGGAGTTTTACAGGGCTTCGGATCGGAATCAGCTGCGTGAAAGGGTTGGCCATGTCTACGGGCAAACCCGTTGTCGGGGTATCCAGTCTGGACGCCCTGGCCGCACAGGTCGGGGTGTCTACTCATCCGATCTGTGCGCTGATAGATGCGAGAAAAGGGGAAACTTACTGGGCAAGGTATCAATATGAAAACGGCATTCTTCAAAAACAAGGTCCGGAACAGGTGTCAGCGCCGGGAAAAGTGATGGACTCAGTTCAGGGCCCCTGCGTTTTTACGGGAAACGGGGCGTTGTTGTACCGGAAACTTATCGTGGATGCACTGGGGGAAAAGGCATGCTTTGCCACGAGAGATCAGTGCATCATCCGTGCATCGACCGTCGCTGCTCTGGGAATGAATCGATTTGTAAATAACGAGTCTGATGATATATGTACTCTGGTGCCCTATTATATACGAAGTTCTGAAGCCGGATTGAATTTTAAGTCCGCATGATGCGGGACGGCAAAACGAATCGGGGCAGAAGCCGCGGTCCGAAAGGCAGATAACCGCATTCAGCATCTGGCAGTTATGATCAAGCCCCTTTTGTGTTTTCAGCGGCATTACTTCTTAGCGGATTTCAGGATGGAATTTTGAATTTTCGATATTATTGACAATACCTACATACTTTGTTACAAATGGCTGCAATGAGTTTTTATGGAAAAGCTTGGCATAATCAGATTTAAGTAAAGGCACTGAAATAAATGAAAGAGTTTTCATATCCGGAACCGTCCGCCTCATATGCGTTTCCTGTGGCAAAGGCAGGATTTCCCATTATATTTTCTTTCGCGTTTATTACGCTGATATTTGCTATACTTGATTTTACCGCCATGGCGGTCATCAGTCTGATAATTACGCTCGGAATCTGCCTTTTTTTCAGGGATCCGGACCGGGTTGTTCCCAACGACTATGGTGCGGTTGTTTCGCCGGCTGACGGTAAAATCATATATATTGACACGGTGGACAACAGCCCGTATTATCCGGGGCACTGCATGAAGATCAGTATCTTCATGTCAGTTTTAAACGTTCATGTTAATCGGGTCCCTCATGAAGGTACGGTTAAGCAGATCAGTTATTATCCTGGTAAGTTTTTTTCAGCCAATCTGGATAAAGCCTCCAGAGAAAATGAACACAATGCCGTTCTGGTTGAGACTGCCGGGGGGCGTGATATCTGCTTTGTCCAGATTGCGGGTCTGATTGCCAGACGAATTATATGCCGGATTCAGAAAGGTGATACGCTCAAACGGGGACAGCGATTTGGCATGATCTGTTTTGGCTCACGGCTTGATGTCTATCTTCCCGTGGATATTCAACTTAACGTGTCCGTCGGCAATAAAGTGCGGGCCGGCCATTCAATTCTGGGATATTTTAAATGAAAAAGAAAAAACGTTTCGAAAACGAAAAATTTCGTCGCGGAATATACATACTGCCGAATATTTTTACGACGTTGAATATTTTTTCAGGATTTTATTCGGTTGTTTCATCTATCAACGGGAATTATACAACCGCCGCCGTAGCAATTCTGGTGGCTATCATTTTTGACATCATGGATGGTAAAGTTGCCCGCGCCACTCATACGACCAGTAAGTTCGGGGTCGAGTATGATTCTCTGGCGGACCTGATATCCTTCGGGCTGGCACCCGCATTGATGATATATCTGTGGGCGCTTAAACCATTGGGAAGGCTCGGCTGGCTTGCGGCCTTTCTGTTTATGGTGTGCGGGGCACTTCGATTGGCCAGATTTAACTCGCACGTCGGTACAGGCAGCGGTGAATATTTTACCGGCTTGCCGATTCCTGGAGGCGCCGGTATGAATGCGACCACGGTACTTTTGTTCAGTCGGTTTGGTCTGCAGGGCGATCAGTTTGCAGTCGTGATGCTGATTATGCTGTACGCCCTTTCATTCCTGATGGTCAGTACGGTAAAATATCATAGTTTCAAGAAACCGGAATTACATAATAGAATGAATTTTAACGTGTTGGTTGCCGCTGTACTGATATTGATTTTTATCGCATCACAACCACCTATTGCACTGTTTCTGTTGGGCGTGTGCTATGTCATTTCAGGACCCTATTTTTCCATTCGTACTTACAGGAACTCCAAGCAGGTCGATACACCAACTCAGGAAACCGAAAACCCAAAATCCCATCTTGTATGATAACAGAAAACGGCTGAATCATATCCCATGAGGTCATAGAACAGGCTGGTTTTATTTGACTTGAATAGTCGTAAATGTCAAACGGTGAACGTTTAGGTGAACGTTTACATGATGTGTTGTAATAAATAATACTTTTGAGGTATGGAAGATATGTCTGAGAAAAAACTGAATGTTGCAGTTGTCGGCTCGACCGGCGCTGTTGGCAACCAGATGATCACCTGTCTGGAGGAACGGAAATTTCCGGTTCAATCCATCACGTTACTGGCTTCAAAACGTTCGCAAGGCCGTCAGCTTCGTTTTAGAGGCGACAGGGTAACCGTGAAGGAATTGACAGCAGATTCGTTCAGAGGAATAGATATTGCCCTGTTTTCGGCAGGCGGTGGAACCAGTCTGAAGTATGCCCCTGCTGCCGCGGAAGCCGGATGCGTGGTGGTTGACAACTCCAGCGCATGGCGAATGGATCCGGAGGTTCCCCTTGTTGTGCCCGAGGTAAATCCGCATGCGGTTGTCGGGTATAAGCACAAGGGCATTATTGCGAATCCGAACTGTTCCACCATCCAGATGGTAGTTGCGTTATGGCCGATTCACAAGCGATACGGAATCAAACGAATTGTCGTATCCACCTATCAGGCGGTATCGGGAACCGGTAAAAAAGCGATTGATGAACTGTTCGATCAAACCCGTGCCATGGTTAATTTTCTGGATTGTAAAACCAGTGTATATCCTCATCGCATTGCATTTAACTGTCTTCCTCATATCGACGTTTTTACGGAAAACGGATATACCAAAGAAGAGATTAAAATGATCAATGAGACGAAAAAAATACTCGAGGATGATTCTATCGCCGTGACGGCGACTACTGTAAGGGTGCCGGTATTTTTCAGCCATTCTGAATCGGTGAATGTGGAGACGAAAAAAGCCATTTCCGCTGCTGATGTCCGGACGTTGCTTGAAAGTTCACCCGGGGTTAAAGTGGTCGATGATCCTGGCCGTAATGTATATCCTCTTGCAATCGATGCCGCCGGTCAGGATATGACTTTAGTGGGCCGGATTCGGAATGATGAATCCGTACCCAATGGCATTAATATGTGGATCGTAGCGGATAATATTCGCAAGGGAGCGGCAACCAATGCCGTACAGATTGCTGAGATTCTGGCGGAACAGTACTTATAAAACCATGTGGACAATTTTGGCGGCTTCGTAAAAAATCCGATTTTCTCGATGCCGGAGCATGCTATTAAGGCCGGATACTGTGAGTTCAATGCACAATTCTGTCGTAAAGCGGGATGATTTTCTGCTTTTCCTCAGTCCGCGGTTCTCAGTCAGCATTCGGTTCTTTTTTAATGCCGTTGATTGCCGTATTTCCAGACGGGTTTTTACGATGCATTCGTAATAGCGCATCAGCCGGATGGTGTTTAAAACATGATGGATAGGAGAGCAGTATTTTGGATCGAGTACCCATAACTCAAGAAGGGTATGATACCCTTAAAAGAGAATTGGAACATCTGAAAACGGTTGATCGCCCGAATGTGATTCAGGCGATCGAAGAGGCCCGCGCGCATGGGGATCTTTCTGAAAATGCCGAATATGATGCGGCTAAAAACCGGCAGAGTTTCATTGAAGGTCGGATAGGTGAACTGGCTTATAAACTGGCCCAGGCTGATATTATTGATCCGGCCACACTGACTAAGGATCGGGCCGTTTTCGGATGCCGGATTGAACTGGAAAACATAGAGACCGGAGAATGTGTAACGTATCTGCTTGTCGGACCTGATGAGTCAGATATCGAAAAAGGACGCATTTCTTTTTCTTCACCCCTCGGAAAAGCGATGGTCGGGAAACAGATAGGCGAAGAGGTCGTGTTCCAGGCGCCCGGCGGTAAGAGGCTGTTTGAGGTGATCAACATCTTTTAAGCAGTGCCTTTTTTAAAATCGTTTATTGGCAGATGAATACGTTCTTGCCTGAAACGACCGCATGAAACCGATGATACGGGGGGAATGCGCGCCGGCTGAATACCGCCTGTATCCAATAACAGCATAATGGAGGTTAACCTTTGGCACGAGTCACAATAGAAGATTGTATGAAACGGGTTTCGAATCGATTTTTGTTGGTGCATATGGTTGCGAAAAGAGTCAGGCAGATACGGGAAGGATCTGAATATCTGGTGAGTTCTCCGAAAAATGAGGATATCGTAGTGGCCCTCCGGGAGATTGCGGCTGGAAAAATTACGAGTGAAGAATCGGCCGATACGAATAAATCGTAAGGTGCTTTTGGCCGTTGCATAGATACAGTTCGACATATAAGGTGTTGAACCGGGCGGTTGGAAAGGCCATTCACCGTTATGGCATGATCCTTGACGGGGATCGGATAGCGGTAGGACTTTCCGGTGGGAAAGACAGCATGACGCTGTTGCGGGTACTCAGTGAGAAACTGGCCTGTGCTCCTGTCCATTATGAATTGTTTCCCATATATATCGATCCCGGATTTGATGCTGATTTCAGCCCGTTGCTTGAGCAATATTGTAATGATGCCGGATTTGATCTCAGAGTTGAGCATACGGATCATGGTGTCATTGCTCACAGCAGTCAGAATCGGGAAAATCCCTGCTTTTTATGTTCAAGACTGCGAAGAAAGCGATTATTTGAAATTGCCGATGAACTGGGATGCCGGAAGCTGGCACTGGGACACAACAAGGACGACATCATTGAAACCCTGTTTTTGAACCTGTGTTATTCAGGGGAAATCAGTACCATGCTTCCCCTGCAGTCGTTTTTTCAGGGGAAATTTACCGTTATACGCCCGTTGGCTTTTGTCGATGAGCAACTGACCGCACGATTTGCCAGACAAGAGGGATTTCCTGTGTTTACGAATGCATGTCCTTCAGCGGGTGTATCGAAACGGCAGGAAATAAAGACATTGTTAAATCAGCTCTATCAGAGCAATAAAAAGATTAAAGGCAATATTTTCCGGGCGATGAGTCATGTAAACATGGAATATATGTGGAAATGATGGGTTGATGGTTTGGCAAACACAAGGATCAGATCCGCAGCCCGCCTGTATTGATAACGCATGAAAGATATTCAAAATCAGCCGGATGATCGGAATATACCGATCAATAAAGTCGGTATCAAACATATACGATACCCCATAACGGTTCTGGATAAGGCAAATAAATTTCAGCATACGGTGGCTACCATCAATATGTATGTGGATTTGCCGCATACCTACAAGGGAACCCATATGAGCCGTTTTGTTGAGATGCTTCATGAATTCCGTCCGGAAATTTCTTTAAAAAAGTTTTCGACGATTCTGGCGCAGATGAAAAATCATCTGAACGCCGCTTCGGCGCACATTGAAGTGAGTTTCCCATATTTTATTGAAAAAAAAGCGCCGGTGAGTCAATCCCCCGGGCTCATGAACTATACCTGCCGGATTATCGGAACGGCGGATTCATCCGGTAAGGTGGACCTGATTTCAGAGGTGGTGGTTCCGGTTTCATCCGTGTGCCCGTGTTCCAAGGAGATCAGCGAGGCCGGTGCTCATAATCAGCGGGGAGAGGTCAGGCTCAGCACCCGGTTCAAGAAGTTTATCTGGATGGAAGATATGATCCGGCTCGTAGAAGAATGTGCCTCGTGTGAGGTGTATTCGGTTCTCAAACGGGTGGATGAAAAATATGTTACCGAAAAAGCGTATCATCACCCCAAATTTGTGGAGGATATGGTTCGCGATATTGCATGCATACTTAAAAAGGACACTAATATTACATGGTTTTCCGTGAGCGCGGAAAATTTTGAATCCATACACAACCATAACGCCTATGCCTCTATTACCAGCGAATAGGGCCACACTGGCTCAGGGTCTGTCTGGTGATTTTTTTGCCGTCTTGAATCCGGAAAAATTATCGTGTTTTTGTCCGGGTACTATCTGCGTCAACGAGCCGGTGAATGGCCTTCATGATGGAATCGCAGGATTTTTGGGGAGAATTGAGCAATACGACAAAACGGTACAGCTCCCCGCTCCGGGTCTGGATATAGCCGGCCCGGGTTCTGATGCCGCTCAGTGTACCGGTTTTATAATAGTCATCTCCTTCATGGCGCATCAGCTGGTGCCAGGGTTCAAATTCGTTCAGAATACGATTCATCGCTATCGCTGAAATCCGGTTATTTCTTGAAATTCCTGATCCTTCCGCCAGGGTTATATCTGTGATTTCCAGTACGTCACGCGCGTAGGTTTGCGCCGTCCGAATCCCTTTTTCCAGGGTGCCCGGTGGCCCGAAGACTTGCGCTCCCGTCGAAATCAATACCTGGTTGGCGATGTAATTGTTTGAAAATTCCAGCAGCTTTGAGATAATGTCGGACAGTGTGAAATCGGACACATGGGTGTAAATCAGGGTGTCGTGATTTTTTTCAATCCGGATCGGGGCGACGTCCCTGATGAAAGGCCCGCCATGCTGGGTTGAAAAGTGACGGAATAAATGTCCCGCATAGATGGCGCCCTCTTGTTCATCACTGGATAACCTGATTCTGCCCTTATCCACTCCTGCCATTCTGATCCGTTTGATAGCATACGGCAGCAGAGGCGTTTGAGGTTCATCACTGACAAAACGACCGTTGATCCGGCTGAAACATACGGTATTGAAATTGACGCACAATGCCCCGTTGTGAGAATCATAGGGCTGGGTGGTGTTGGAAACTCCGGGAATTTGAAGTGAACCGGAAAAATAGGAATTATCTACCCCGATGGCGGAAAAGGGGATACGGAGTCGGGCGATTTGCGCTGCCGCCTGATCCACCTGTTCGGATATGAAGAGGGGATCACCATAGCCCTTTATAATGAGTGTGTTATGGCGGTTCAGGTAAAATTCGGTTGAAAATCGGTAGTCCGGCCCCAGGTAGTGCAATGCGACCAGAGAGGTGAACAATTTCAATGTGGATGCCGGGATTAAAAGACTGTCCGTGTTTTTGGAAACGATCGTACGGTTGTCAGGCGCCGCCACCAGCAACGCGTCCCGTGGACCAATGAGAGATTCGAGGTGAGCTGCCGATTCCGGATAAGAGACTGCCGGACGGCCTGGAATCAATATGGCGCTGATGAACAGCAGCATCGCCCACCAGCGCCATCTGAAATATGTCCACGGATTATCGATTTGAATTTGATGAAGCATTTTTGACTGAATTTTTCCTGGTTCATTCCGAAAACGGGGTGGCTCAGAACGTGGCGTTGAAAAACGCCGTATAAGCCTTATACGTCATATAAACGTCTGGTTTGCTGGAAATTTCAAAAGGCGAATGCATTGCCAGAATCGCCGGCCCGCAGTCAACGATTTCCATTCCGTATATCGCGAGAAATTTTGCAATGGTGCCGCCGCCGCCCTGATCTACTTTACCGAGTTGCCCTGTTTGCCAGACGACATGATTTTCATTGAAAATCCGTCGAATTTTTCCGAGGTATTCGGCATTGGCATCGTTTGCACCTGACTTTCCTCCTGAACCCGTAAATTTGGTTATGCAGATGCCATAGCCCAGGCGAGCGGCATTGCGTTTTTCATGAACTTCCTGGAAATCCGGGTCGATAGCGGCATTTACGTCAGCTGACAGGGCAAACGAATTCAAGAGGCATTTGCGCAAAGTCCGTTCACTGAAATCGGTTTTTGTTTTAATCAGAATATCGGAGATAAAATCTTCCAGAAAACGGGATTTGGCGCCGGTGTTTCCCTCGCTGCCAATTTCTTCCTTGTCCACGAACAGTGCAACACCGGTGAGCCGTGGGTTACTGACCTGCGTGATCGCCTTAAGTGCCGTAAATGCGCAAATCCGGTCATCCTGTCCGTAGGCCCCGATCAGGCCCCGGTCAAATCCGATATCCTTCGCCTGACCGGCGGGTACTATCTCTATCTCGGCGCTGACAAAATCTTCTTCCTGAATGCCGTATGTCGTGTGCAGATAGTGAAGCATCCCCAGTTTAAAGCGCTCTTTAAGATCGGTGTTCCCGATGGGAAGACTTCCGATGATCAGGTTCAGTTTTTCCCCCTCAAAAACCTCAGAGAGCTTTTTCTGATCCTGAAGTCTTCTGGACAGATGCGGGAGCAGATCGGCAATGGTAAATACCGGGTCATCCGGTGAATCCCCGATTTTAAGGTCTATTTCGGTTTCGTCAGCCGTAAAGATCTTCCCATAGACCGCCAGGGGTCTGGCAAGCCATTGGTATTTTCGGATACCACCGTAGTAGTGGGTTTTGAAGAAAGCCAGATCGACATCTTCATACAGCGGATTTTGTTTCAGATCCAGTCTCGGAGAATCCAGATGAGATGCAACAATGTGTACTCCCTCAGATAACGGCTTATTTCCGGTTACCGCAAGTGCGATGCATTTGTTTCGGAACACTTTGAAGTATCTGCCGTTGCCGGAGGAGGGGACATCAATATCAGTAAAACCGTTTCGGACAGCGATATCTTTTATCGTTTTGACCGCTTCCCGTTCGGTTTTGGATGCATTCAGGAACGTTTTGTAGGCGTTTGCAAATTCGAAAGCCTTGTTTTTTTCATCCGTCGGTATTACATCCCAAACCAGAGACGGTTTTCGGGTGAGTTGCTTTTGAAGCTCATCCATGTCAGTTAAGTTAGTCTGTGACATTATCTATTTTCCTTTAAACATTATTTATGCGCGTTGCGCGGTAATTTTTACCTCAGACATTTTATTTTGAATCCATCGCGACCGTTCAGAAGGTTCCGGCTGCCTTTGAATTTTCTGAATGATTTACCATGGGGTAACGTCAATTCCGGGTTTGATCATAACTGCGGCCATATTTTGCTGTGCATCGCCTCGGAGTCCCGTCCGTTCCCGGTATTCCCCGGATCGTGCCGGAGAAGCCGGCAATGGGCGAAACGGACGCCGTGACATTGTGCCCGCAGTTATGATCAAGCCCTTAATTTCAGAGCATATCGTTAATATCTGCTTTCCACAATAAGCGTTACCGGGCCGTCGTTGACCAGCGATACCTCCATCATGGCGCCGAATATTCCCGTTTCCACGCCAATGCCGTTTTCCCGGACAAGGGTGATAAAATATTCATAAAGGGTATTGGCCGGATTCGGGGGCGCGGCATGAGCAAAAGACGGCCGGCGCCCTTTACGGCAGTCACCCAGAAGCGTAAACTGGGAAACCACCAGCATGCTGCCCCCGGTTTCAAGAATTGACAGGTTCATTTTGCCGTTTTCGTCTTCGAAAATTCTTAACCGGGCAATTTTGTCCGCAAGGTAGATCGCATCGGATTCGGTATCCCCGGCCGCCACACCCAGCAGAACCAGAAGCCCGCTGCGGATTTCTCCGACGGTTTCGCCGTTTACGGTTACGCAGCTGTGTTTTACTCTTTGTATAACGGCGCGCACAGGGCTTCCTGTCCTTGATTTAATCTGCCGGTTTTATGGATGTCTAACTTGCCCATATCTTGCCCATATCGATGTCGGTTTACCTTGCCACCACGATCAAGACGGAATCCTGAATCCGCAGGGCAAGCAGCTCCAGATTCTCGGATGATCGAGGAAGAACGTCTATAACCGTTTCTTTTTGCGGGAGGAATCCCATCAGTTGTTTGATCGGATCGACCTTTAAGGCACAGCTGGTATTTTGCAACGTTAGCACCGGCCCTCCGGTTTCTTCCCGAATACCGATCATGGACTTGATCATGCCGACAACTTCCCCTCTCATATTTAACAGCGGCCCTCCGCTGTTTCCGGGCTGGATGGGCACGGTCGTCTGATATGTCATGGGATCATCGCGGAGACCGTTTGCAGAGCTGATAATACCGTTTGACAGCTGGGGGGTTTTCCCCATGATATCGATGCGGGGAAACCCGATGGTAAACACGCTGGCTCCCAGTCCGGCCTGCAGGTCAGATAATGGAAGCGACGGTGGGAGCTTTCCCCGGTCGTAGA
>JAQWFD010000053.1 GCA_028704555.1 Desulfobacterales bacterium | reverse complement strand
GATGCAGATCGAATATTGCCGGGTTTTGGAAAGCTGATAAAAAATCATTCTCTCCCTGATCAAATCATCCAACTAATTGCCGACGCGCATTCGTTAGCTTAATCCAACTGAATATTGTGATCATAGGTATTATCATAAAAAACAGAAAATCCACTGCCGGCCGGGTCAATGAAATTCTGAGCGATTACGGTCATATCATCATCGGCCGGATGGGCATTCCTTACAAGGAAAAAAACATCAGCGTCGTATCGCTGATCATCGAGGCAACCACGGATGAGCTGGGTGCACTGACCGGAAAACTCGGCAACCTTTTCGATGTTCAGGTCAAATCCAACCTTGTCTGACCGATTCTGCCATCCGATGGAGAACATGCAATGAATCGACTACGGGCATCATATCGTGTGATTCTGCCGCTGGTCCTGACGTTTTACATGTCGGTGTTTCTTTTAAACGCTTCGGAAGTTGCCGCTGGCAAAAATATCCGCATCTTTGCGCCGGCGACGCCCTCGTCGATTCCTTTGTTTCTGGCAGCCAAATCCCTCGGCAATGTGGATTTTCACTTTTTTAGCAATCACTCCCAGGCCCATGCCCTTTTTTTAAAAGACGATGTCCGGATTCTGTCCACCGGGCTGTCCGTGGGGGTGAGATTGTTTCGCCGAAATATTCCGATATGCATTATCAGCACGTATGTTACGGGCATGAGCTATCTGGTTACCCGAGGAAACAAAATCTCCGGTTTCCGGGACCTGGCAGGCGAAATCCTTTATCTGCCGTTTCGCGGCTGCCCCATCGAGGAAATTACAAAAATTTTTATCGAGCGAGAAGGGCTTAAGTGGAACCGCGACATCATGATCGGCTATTGCGAGCCGGCATTTTCTCAGAAAATGCTTGAAAATAAACGAATTTTTGCCGCCGTGCTGCCGGAGCCGTTTGCCTCCATGAGCACTGCCGCTCCGGAAAATTTCATTTCCCTGAGCTACAGGGACCTGTGGGAGAAATATACCGGGGGAAGCAACGGGTATCCCCAAATCGGTATTTTTACAAAACGCTCATGGGCGTATGAGCACAAAAGCCTGATCAATCAATTGAACCGGCACCTGTCACAGGCCGTCGAGGAGGTCCGGTGCGATCCAGAACGATACGCGCATCAGTTGACGACCGAGATGAATTGCCCGCCCGGGATACTGCTTTCGGCACTCCGGAACACGCAATTTACATCCATGAGCTGCCGACAGGCCAAAGCCGTTATCACAACCTACTACCAGACCATAGGAGCACCCCTGGATGAATCGTTTGAATGCTTTTTTTATTCCGATACGCCATAATCTGGTGGCATTGGGAATATTTCTGACGGGCTGGTACGTGACGGCGCTTTTCTTTGATTCCTGCACCGTGCCGTCTCCCGTGGATATCATCGGAGAGTTCGGCGGTTACTGTGACCGGAAATTTCTGAACAACCTTGGCATCACCTTCCTTCGCATCACAAGCGGTTTTCTGGTGGCCATCGTGCTCGGAACCCTGATCGGCCTGTCTGCCCATATCCTGAAAATCAGCCGTCACGTGGAAACGCTGATGCTGATCATCCAGGTGCTTCCGGGGACTATTCTCGGCATTATTTTTCTGCTGATTTTCGGCGTCGGAAACATGGCCCCGTTCATGCTGATCATTACCCTGACAACGCCGCTTCTGGCGATCCATACGAGCAGCAGCCTGATGAAACAACACGGCCGGCTGGAAAAACTGATCCGGTCGTTCAGCGGCGGGTGGAAGGAAATTGTGCGGGACCTGTATCTGCCGTCTCTGGTACCGACCATCCGCAGCAACCTGACCACCGGCATGGTATTTTCCGTCAAGATAGCCCTGATCGGTGAGTTCATTGCATCGGACAACGGCATCGGATACCTGTTGAACGTCTCAAAAATTTATTTCGACATGACGGCCGTCTTTTTTTACCTTTTTGTGGTGGTCTTTGTGGTGGTTGTCTACCAGATCTGCGTTCATACGGTATTCGGCCTGTTATTCAAAAAATACCTTTACCCGGATTGAGTCATGTTAAGCGTTAATCATCTTTACAAGAACTACGGAAATAAGAAAGTCATCGAAGACCTGAGCTTTCATATCGGTCCCGCGGAAAAAGTGTGCATTTTCGCGCCTTCCGGAGCGGGCAAGTCCACTCTTCTGGAAATTCTCTCCGGATTGGACCCGGATTACAAAGGCCGTTTCGAGATTTCGGCCCGACCGGTTGCGACCGTTTTCCAGAATCCGTCGCTGTTCTGGTATAAAACCGTGGAGGAAAATATCATTTACCCGCTGCGGATCACACGAACCCGAATGGATACCTCCATCCGGACTCTCTACAACGAATGGATGGAAACCGCCGGTCTGAAAGGATTTGAAACTCATTACCCATTCGAGATCTCCGGCGGCATGAAGCAGAAGGTATCCCTCATAAGGGGGTTTCTCCTTCGCCCTCAACTGATTCTGATGGACGAGCCGTTCAGCTCCATCGATATGAATTCAAAACGCGCCATCATCGATTTTATTCGTAATCGATACCCGGATACCGCCATGATGCTGGTCACCCACAACCTGGATGAAATCCCCCTGGTTTCGGATAACATCCTTTTTTTCAATTCTACGCCTCTCTCCGGGAGCCGGGTGATGCGGTTCGATGCCCATACCGACCGATTCACCCTGGCCAATTCACTGCTCGGGGAACCGTTTCCTTTGCAACAGGAATCACCGAAAGGAGTCTGAATTATGATCGATCAAAAACTGAAGCAGATTGTTATTACGATGCTGGTGCTGTCGGCCTTTACCCTGCCGTCCGCGACCGGGCATGCCGGGGAAAGCTGCCTGTCAGATATCATCGTCAGCGCCCGCGGTACGCAAAGCCTGATTTCATCCACACCCGGCGGTACGGGCACAGTTCAAGCCGAAGACATCCTGGAGGCCCAGGCGCCAAGTCTGTCCGATATCGCCGCCCTGATTCCGGGGGTCAGCCTGTCATCCGATTCGGCATGGGGTTCGGACATCAACATCCGGGGATTGAGCAGGGATTCGGTGGTGCTGTTGATTGACGGCTGCCGGGTTAATACGTCCACGGATATCAATGCCCGTTTCGGACTGATCGATCCCATGGATATCGAGCGCATCGAGGTGCTGAAAGGTCCCATCAGCGCGCTTTACGGATCGGGGTCCATCGGAGGTGTGGTCAATGTGATTACCCGAAAAGGCTGTTTCACGTCAACGCCCGCATGGAGCGGAACCGTGTCCGGGGGATTGGGCAGTAACCCGTCGGGGTATAGCAGTTACGCCAACGCCGCCTATGAAAGTCCCGACATCTGGGTTTACGCATCCGGCAGCCGTCGGGACTACGGCAGTTACGACACGGGGGATTCTGAAGAAATGCCCAACAGTCAGTTTGACGACCGGCAGGGCAGAGCCAGCATGGGTAAAAAATGGAATTCCGGCGCTGTCACCGAGTTTTCCGTACGGACATATGAAGCCGAAGATGTCGGCATTCCGGGGACAGGAACCGCACCGCTGCCGACAACTGCCAGGGTCACCTACCCGCGCAGCACCGAAACCGAGATAACCGCAAGCCATACGATTTCCCCCGACGGTCCGTTGCTCAAGCAATCGGCAGTCAAGGCATTTTATCAGAAAATCGACCGCCGCGTCCAAATCGACGAACTTCCGGCCGCTTTTCCCAAAGAGCGGCTCTGCCCTTCCGCAGACCATGAAACGATGGGGATAAAATGGCAAAACACACTGAAAACCGGACCCCACCAGATGATCACCGGTCTGGACGTGTGGAACTGGCATATGGAATCCGAACGGGAAACCGAATTTAAATCCGGAGCCATTGGAATCGACCGGCCCACCCCGACGGCCGACCAGCTGTCGGCGGGCGGGTTTGCCGAGGATGACTGGCATCTGTCCGATACCTGGACCGTAAATCTCGGCGCCCGGATCGATTATATCTCGATGGAAAACGATGCGGCCGACACCTGGATTCTGCCCCCTGCCCCGACGACTCCGAACCCGGAACTCTGGCCGGCCCGGACATGGGACGATATCACCTGGAACGCGCATGCCGGCCTCACGTGGCATGTTGCATCCGAATGGTCCCTGACGGGTATCTGCGCCTCCAGTTACCGTGCGCCCACTATCCTCGAACGGTTCAAATACCTCAACCTGGCCGGTGGCATTGTGTCCCGGGGAAACCCGGACCTGGATCCGGAACGATCCCTGTTCTTTGAATTCGGCCTGCATTACGACGCATCCCGCGTTCATTTTCATTCCGGTCTTTTCGCCAACCGGCTGCAGGATCTGATCATCGATCAGAAAATCACCCCCGCACTCTACGAAAGCGCCAATGTCAACGAGGCGGAAATTTATGGAGCGGAAGCCGAAGTGTCATGGAATTTCATCGACGGCTGGCTGATAGAGGCCAACATTGCTTATACAACAGGCCGGGATACCACAGAAAATGACGATCTTCCCTTCATTCCGCCGCTCAAAGGCATGCTCAGTGTCCGGTTCGATCCGATGAAGTCATGGTGGTTTAAGCTGGGGACCGACTGGGCGCTCAAACAGGACAACGTACCGGATGATGAGGACACAACCGATGGATGGATCACCTTCAATGCCCGTGTCGGTTTCCGGTTCAATGCGTTTTATGCAGACAACGAATTGATTTTGGGTGCGGAGAACATCACCAACGCTGCCTACCGGAATTACCTGTCGACATCCCGCGGCATCGATCTCAAGGAAGCCGGAACAAATCTGATTGCGGTATGGCAGATGAAATTCTGAAAGTTGGATGAGCCGCGGTGATGGAATTGTGTTTTATCAATTCAATCGTATAGGAATATCCCATTTTTTGAGTAATTTGATCATCAGGCTACGGACTGAGGGCGCGCTCAGAGATAAGTTCGCAATTTTGTTGCCTGCTTCCTGTCTTAAACGAAGTGCTCCAGCAATAGTGCGCATCAGTCCGTCCTTCAGGGCTGATCTAGTCCAGTGCCAGGCTGATCAATTTTAATACCTCATCGATGGGAAGCTGCTCTTTTGTTTTGGCCATAAAGCCGGTCTTGTGCGCAAACAGAATGCAGTCGTGCCCCTCGAGTTTCGAAAAATCAACCCCCTCAGCATCCCTGATTCTTGCAAGCCTCCATCCGCTGCGACGGCTGTCATGCGTAATGACGATGGATGCCGGTGTCTCCATCTGAGCGCTGTACCATTCCGCACCGTCTGAATCGGTGGTCAAGCCGATCATCACAATTCTGCCGTTCAGGGTCACCTTCTCGCACTGATCCCAGAAATCAAACTGCGCCTTCAGGTGGTCGGCCTCTTCTAAAATGTGTTGCCCGAATGACCGCATCAGCGGATACAGTTCCAGTGGAGACTGCTCAAACCGCTTCAGGAGCCAGGTTTCAACAGGGCTGTAACTCGGAAGAAGACTCTTTACACCCAGCTCAGCGCCAACCCTGAACGGACCGAAGCGATCAATTCTGTCTTTGAATGTCCACCACGGCATGTCCTGAAGCCGCCGGTCAAGGTTCAGATACCTGGCCACCAGCACAAAGCTCGCATTCAGGTCAATATCCTGATGGTGATCAAAATTTTTCAGGGCCGGCTCATATCGGTCTCCCACATCAACCACCCACACCGCCGGATTGTCCAGCTCCTCCTGAATGGGTTCCCGCCGCACTATGGTAAAATCCGTATCCGGGTGAACCGCCAGTATCAGAGACACTGCGAAAAATTCATCAAAATGGGCTCCACCGGGGTGTGTGATTATTAATTTTTTCATCTGAAACTCCATGGGTTGTTGGTTTCAACATATATGTTCCGGAGATATTGGACTTATCATAAAATTATTTTTACCAGTGCCTTTAGCATGTCATAAAAAGCATTAAAATAAAAATTTTAATGTATATGCGTTAAGTGTCAATCGGAAAATATTTCGGAAAATATTCTGGAACCCGGGCAAGCGAATATCGGATCATCTGAGCCCTTGACATACAAGCACTGTTTTGACATGAGTTTTTCCCCACTAAAGGCAATTATTTATTTTTATGTTTGATGGCTAAAATGTCGAATGACCTCGGCAATAAGCTCTGCTGAAATAGATTGCATAACACCTTAAATCGCTTGATTGCGGCGATTATTTTTTTGAGAAAGCAGATTGCCGAGCCGATAAGCTCTCTGGATAAGATGGGGAAGGCGTTGCCGCTGCTAAAAAAAAGCGGGGTCAGATAATGCTTCAAAAATCGAAAGCCTCAGCGGCGCAAGGAAAAAATATCTGCAGGTAAGCGCTGGCGACCATTATTAAATACCCAAGGGGGTGATCCTTTTTTCCCTGCAGCCCCTGCTGCCCAACGCCTTGACAACGTTCTTGCAATGGTTGTCGCGCTGGGCATTGTAAAGGGATGAAATGGCCAAATTGTTTCGATTAAGCCCCTCTACCGTCATCCAGGCATTGTGCCGGTCGGAGGCGGAGTCGCCCACCTTGACCCTGCGGTTGCCCTTGCGGTAAAGGCCGATAAAAAATGCCTGAGGCAGGTGCTCGAACATGGTGTCCGGCGTCCCTGACGAAGTGCTTTGATAGTCAAAGGTGCGGGCAAATTCATCCGCCTTTTCGCAGGTGTAGCACTCCATCCGCTCAGGCACCCGGATGTTCCAGAACACATTACGGACACCCGCATGGGGCAGAACGCTCAGATCGCCGCCGGGACAGACATAAAAACCCCGCAGGTTGTCGAAAAGATTTTCATGGGGAAAGAGACCGTGAAAGTCGATGGCGGCGTCAGTTCCGCTAAAATCATCCCTGCCTTCATAGTGAGCTTCGCAGTCGGAGATCACGTTGCCCGAGGCCCACATGGTGAGCGTCACCGGGTGAACCAGCCTGGAGAAGAAATGAGCGCGTTTCACCAGAATTCCATGGCTCTGGCCGATGGTGATTCCCGCGTGTCCGCTGAGTCCCTGAAAATTCAAGTCCTGAACCGTGACATCCGCGCAATGACTGAAATTGATCCCCTGGGTCAAATCCTTGATGACAACGTTTCTGACCCATCCATCGCAGGCGTAACTGAACCACAGCCCGCCCCACAGGTAGTCCTGCTCTTTGGCGCTCCGAACGATGGCGCCATCGTTTCCCACAAAGGGTTTATGATGCCGGTAGCCTCCGGGCCAACTGCTTTCCAGGCGCAGATGTTCGATTCCCACGCCATGGACGCCGGCAAAGGAATAAATGACGGGTTTGTAGCGCTCGAACTGGTTGAAACGGGCGGCCTCCGCCAGACGAAGTCTGTGGCTGTCGAGAATCTCTTCCACCTTTACGATCCATGAGATGGTACGGGCCGCGTTTCCAAAAGTGTCGGTCTGGCCCTCAACCAGCCGGAAGGGATGGGTCAGCTGGACGGCGATATCCACTTTTTCCGGATCCGGTTGCCTGACGTCGATGAGCGGATCATGAAATTCGATGACCACAGGGTGCCCTGCAACCAGACTCGAGGTGTCCGATACGTTTACCAGCGTCTGCCCGCGTGTTACAGTTCCTGTGTAACGGGCCAGTTCCCGCCTGTCTTCCGATCCCATCACGGCCACGGCAGTCCGGTGGCGGGCTTCCTGTTCGGCAGGTACGGTTCCCAGCCGTCGAACGGTGGTTCCGGGCCCCGGTGCTCCCAGGTGAAGGACCGTTCCGGACGGTTCGGATCCCGCACCGCGAAGGATCACATGATCATGGGTGATGCGAAGAAAGGGGGCGTCAGCCGTCTGATGGACATCGTAGCGGCCGGCGGGAAGAAAAACCACCCCGCCGCCGGCAGCACCCGCTGCATCGATGGCCAACTGAATGGCCGTTGTATCGTCGCGGGCATCACCGGGGACAGCGCCGAACCCGGCAGCCGTAGCATCAAAGACAGGCCCCCGGATGTCGGGAATCGGCCGGGAGCCCATCTGGTAACCGGCACGGGAAAAATCGGGAAGATGGTCCTCGGTCGGCCCGTTGAGCAAATAGTCATTCCAGACGGCCGGAACCCATTTGCTGCCGGAGGTATCAGCCGGTTCGGATTCATGCCCCCCCCTGAAATTCCGGCTGCAAAAATAACCATGCCGGCCGCCAATACGCCCGTGATGATTTTCCATCGACGTCTTTTATCGGATAACTGCTTCAATGAGCCTCCCCATTGCCAGAGCATAAAAAATGATGTGGTTCGGTTTGTATGATCCGCCACGATTAAGAAAAACAGATCATATCCGAAATATATTGTCAATATCGCGTATCATAACACGTGTTCATACATGATTTTCTATTTAACGCGAAAAATGACACGGGCCGTGAGGAAGGCGGAACTTTTCTAAAGCCCATCTGCCCATTGATGCGATGAACCTGAAAAATCCGGTTGTAACCTGAGCCGTTTTCTGATGAAATGGACAATTGGCGTTGGGCAAGGCGTTCAAACAGGCACAACTTCCGCGCATCTCATTGGGCAGTTTGTTCGAAAAAATTTTGAATTATCTTCAATCGTTAGCATCTGCATGGGATTTTTCCTGTGATGTAACGATAATAAATTTGTTCGGGCGCGTCATGGTATTCAACTCATTTCAATTCGCTATTTTTTTTGTGGCCGTTGTCGGGCTGTATTTTACGATTCCTCACCGGTACCGGTGGATGATGTCGCTGGCCGCCAGTTACTATTTTTACATGTGCTGGAAGGTCGAGTACATCGTTCTGATTGCCGCTTCGACACTGATCGCCTACTATGCCGGTTTGCAGATGGCGAAGACACCCGGCAGGGCGGCGAAGAAAAAATATCTGCTGCTCAGCCTGACCACCAATCTGGGCATCCTGTTTTTTTTCAAGTACTTCAACTTCGTGAGCGATTCCGTTCAGAATGCCTTCAATGCGGTGAACATTTTTTACAATACCCCGACCTTTGACGTGCTGCTGCCGGTCGGGATATCATTTTATACCTTCCAGACCCTGAGCTACACCATCGACGTGTATAAGGACAGCGCCCGGGTGGAAAAACACCTGGGAATCTTTGCACTGTTTGTGGCCTTCTGGCCGCAGCTGGTGGCTGGCCCCATTGAACGGACCGCCCACTTGCTGCCGCAATTCCGGCAGGCGCATTCGTTTGATTACAAACGGGTAACCAACGGCCTTCGCCGAATGCTCTGGGGGCTGTTCAAAAAAGTGGTCATTGCCGATCAGCTGGCCATTTATGTCAACCGGGTCTACAATCATGTGGACGACTACCAGGGCGCGACTTTTATCGTTGCGACGATTTTTTTTGCCATTCAGATCTACTGCGATTTTTCGGGCTATTCCGATATGGCGATCGGGGCCGCGCGGGTCATGGGCTATGACCTGGTGGAGAATTTCAAGCGTCCGTATTTTTCCAAATCCGTCCGTGAGTTCTGGCAGCGCTGGCACATCTCTCTGACGAGCTGGTTCAGGGATTATATCTACATCCCCCTGGGCGGCAACCGCGTCGTGAAATGGCGATGGTATTACAACCTGATGGTTACCTTCCTGCTCAGCGGACTTTGGCATGGCGCCAACTGGACCTTTCTGATCTGGGGAGCCCTTCACGGATGCTACCTGGTCATGGAAACCGTAACCGGGGATTTCGTGCATCGGATGGCCGTTAAACTGTTTCCGGATGAGCAGTCGTTTTTCAACAAAGCCTTTCGGGTGTTGATCACCCTGTCGCTGGTTTGTTTCGCCTGGATTTTTTTTCGGGCCAATACGGTCGGTGATGCGCTGACCATCATCACAAAAATATTCGTGATCAATACGGGGAAAACAGGGCTGTATGTCGCCGGAAAATTTTCTTTTATGATGAGTATCGTACTGATTCTGATCCTGATCGGCGTTCACCTGAAAGAGCGCAGGATACGGTTCGATCATTACATGGAGCGGCTGCCGCTGATGGTGCGCTGGATGGCCTATACGGCAGCTGTCTGGGCCATCGTCATCTCGGGCATTTTTGGCGTTAAACAGGAATTTATCTATTTTCAATTTTAGTATGCAGATAAAAAAGTTTATCATAAAGGTATTGGTATTCGGCGTTCTGAACCTTGGTATCATGGCGGGCCTGCTGTACTCTTTTTCCGGACGAAGTCGGGATATCCACCTGAACAACTGGGAAACCGAGTCGAACCTGCTGGTGATGGGTAAAAACACGCATTACGGTGTCGCAATTCTCGGCACGTCAAGGGCCCGCGTTTTTTCCCGGGATTCCAACCACCGGCGGGTGGAGCAGATACTGGGCAAATCGGTCATCAACCTGTCCAAAGGCGGTGGCGGCGGCCTGATGCCCGCCGAGCTTCACCTGTCCCATTTTTTCGATCAGGGAAATACCGCGGATCATATCATCTACCTGATTGATCCCTGGGTGTTTTTTTGTTCCATCAACAACGAGAATAACAATTTTTTTCTGCGTGACGAACCCTTTGAAATTTCCATTTTCTGGAAACTGATTGCCCGCCATTATCCGCTGGACCGCATCGTTTCCTACCTGCAGATGATTGCAAAAAAAGACTGGAAAAACTTCACCCGCTATGACGCGCCGGGCCTGACGGAAAACACCCTGGCAGCCATCGACCCGGAAAAACTTCAGGAGGCCAGGGCGCATTACCTGAGTCTGTATCGGGATAAAAATTTTGAAAAATACAGCCGGCTCGTAGATACGATCGATGCGCTGGTCAAAAAGAACAACAGCACCATCACCTATATTATGCTTCCGATTTTAATACCTGACTTTCCGGGCGTTGAAAAGGTGGATAAAAAATTAAAAGCGGCCGCCTGCGAGCCGCACGTGAGGTATTACAACCTCGTGGAAAGGGTTCAGGACAAACGCTACTATTACGATCACATGCACTTTAACAAGACCGGCATTTCATATTTTACCAAAAACTATCTTAAACCGATACTTCAGGGAAAGCCCGTAACCGATTGAACAGCCGCCCTCCGGCGGCATGAACCCGGATAGCTCCGGCATCGAGCCGGAGCTTCATCGCCCCTTTTGTTTGAGCACGCATTTTTTGCCGCAAAAATCTACGCGGATTGGCACGGATTTTTTTTATCCGCGTTCATCCGTGGTTGATTTGGTAACTATTCAGCGTGCATGAAAATGAGTTTACTCGCGGATCCAGTTTTTTAAATTTTTCACTCACAACTCGTGGATTTGAATTACGTCCCCCCTTTTAATACGGTTCGCCGCTTCCACAATCTGCCTGTGGTGGGTAAAAAGAATCACCTGATTCTTCTTTGATAAATCAGCCAACACGGTAAGGGTTGCCATGGACCGGTCATCATCAAAGTTGATCAGAACATCATCCACAATAAAGGGCATGGGCTCGCTGGTTTCAAGGCGCCACTCCAGGGTGGCCAGGCGCAGGGCAAGGAAAAGCTGGTCACGGGTTCCGGAACTCATTTTTTCTACTGTCAGACGCAGGTTATCCGGCCGTACACCAACAAGAACAGGTTCCCCCTTATCATTCACATCGGTACGCAGGCTGGCAAAGGAGCCCATGGTCAAATCGTTAAAATACCCGGAGGCAATTTTCAAAACCGGGTCCTGATGTTCTTCCCGGTAGCGTTCAACTTCCTGCTGCAAAATTTTTGCGGCCAGCTTCAACAGCGCATACCTTTCAGCCAGTCGCCGTATCCTGGCCAGCTCCTGTTCCATTTCCTCCACGGTCTCAGCCGCCCTGGCACTGCCATCCATAGCGGCAAGCCGGGTGTTTTTTTCGCCGATCGTCTGAGAGATTTTATTGATCTCAGGATTTATCCTTTCCTCAATATCCCTTCTCAACGACTCTATCAGGCCGGGCAATTCATCGGCATTAACCTCTGCCGCCTGCCTGGAAAGCGCTTCAAGCGGCACACCCGCCCCGATTCTGGCCAGAATTGCCTCAGTATCAGAAATTTTCTCCTGCAGCCTCTGATATTCCGTAAACTTGCCGATGACCGACGGCAACGCTTCCGGCTTTTCACATTTGGCTATCCGAAGGAGTTCATCCATCTGCTCATTTGCACTTTGCAATGTTTTTTTGGCCACAGAAACCTCTTCCTGCAGCGATTCTAACTCCTCAGAAAGTTTATCATACAGGGTGCCGTCCTTCTGTGCATGGCTGAGCATGGTCCGCAATTGCAGAACTGCCTGGTCCGCAGGCAAGGTCGGCATGTCAGGGGCCACCTTCTCAAGCAGGGCTTTAACCTCCTTTTCAAATTCAGCCGCATCCCGGTCAATGCCGTCAATGCGTTTTTTAAGATCATCTGCCTCTTTCAATTTGTCAAAGCAGCTCTGCAGGGTCTCAATAAGGTCAATGGCTTCAAGCGTGGAAACCTCGTTCTTAAGTCCCAAACCCAAAAGTGCCTTTCGCCACTGCTCCTGCCACCTGGACAGGGCCTCCTGCGCATTTTTAAGATCGTCCTCTGCCTGCTGAAAAGATTTTTGCGCTTTTTTCTGCCGCTCTTTTAATTTTTCAAATTCCGTCTTCTGGCCAGCAATCCTCTCCAGGACTGTCTCCGCCAAAATCAGAACAGGACCCAGCGTTTCACCGGCAGGCGTTCCCTCTTCTCCCATGGCGTTAAGCTCTTTTTGTACTGCCTGCTTAAGCTCTCTCCTCCGCTTTAAATCCCGTCCGATTTCCTGCTCCTTTTTGAAAATATCCCCCACCTTGAAGCGGAGTTTATCCATTTCAGCCAGCCAACCACTCATTTCCTTTGGGGATAGCGGGGTAATTCCAACAGGTTGCCATAATCGATTCCAGTCTTCATAAAGCGATCGTGCTCGCAGATCAAACGCTTCTTTATCTCTGTCATTCTCTGCCAGGGTCTCTTGCAGGGTCTCAACCCGGGACCGAAAGGCCGCTGCATTGGCTACCCGGTCAGCTTCTCGACGCAGCCGGTCGGCAATAAGATCCGCCTGCCCCACATATCCCTCATAGGCCTCGGGAAGCGGCTGTTCAGGATCATAGGACAGAGTCTCTTCGTTCACATCCTCCTGATCAAGCCACTGCCGCCGCAAAAGCTGCCAGCCCTGCTCCCGTTTTTCACGGGTCCGGGCCAACGCCTCCTCTGAAGGAACTTCGCCCACATACGCTACCTTTTTAATTTCAGCCCGAGCGTTTTTCAGCTCCTTCTCATACTTTTTACGATCCTTTTCAATCTCACGTTTTTCATCCGCAATCTGGCTGTAACTATTTTCAAACTGCTGCACGGTTTCTGAAAGCGGCAGAGTAAGTTCCATGAGTGCGACCAAATCACCAGACCAGAGGCCAATCCGCTTGAGCGTTGCAAGGCATTCTTTTTTGTTCAGTTCAACGGCATTTATACCCTGTTGGAGCTGTGCATCAACATCTCCAAGCTTTTGCGCCAGCTTCACGGCCTGAAGAAGGAGATAAGACTCCCTGACCCCGGCTATTGCAGCCAGGCCTTTTTCTACATCCTTACGCTCCTGCGCTGCTGCCTTGCTCTGCTTCTGCCCCAGCGTAAGCTGCTGGTTTATTGCCTCATATTGGGAGCTTAATGCCTGCACAGTTCTTTTCTTGGATAACACCGACCGCAGCATCTCCACCGCTTCCAGATTCAAATCCGGCCGCACCTGCTGCAGCAAGCCGGCCGCCTCTCTGCGGAGGCTGATCCGCATACCATTTCTTTCCGGTTTGTCCTTCTGACCTTTGCGGTATTCACCCAGACGCTGATGAAAATCATCCACTCGCTCTGCCTGGTTCAGCAGCTCCTTATTAAACGAGATGGCCTGGCGCTTTTCTTCAAGTTTTCCCTGGCGGTCAGTATCTCTCTGTAATTGCTGCCTGGCCTCGCCCATTTTTTGGCTGACCTGCCGGTACATTTCAGCAAAACCAGGGTTCAGGGGAATAATCTCGCCCAGGGCCAGCAGCTGGTCCTGCCAGGATTTCAAAGAGGCCATCTCAGGAATGGCCTGTTTCAAGCGATCCAGACGATTCGACTCTGTATTCTTATAATCCCGCTCTTTTTCTAAACCGGCCCGCTCAGCCTCAGCATTTTTCAGGGCTTTTTGATGATCTTTCCACTCCCTAGAAGAAAGGCTGGCCGCCCTGGCCTCTTTCTGCAGTTCCTTGAATCTTTTAACCGCCTTGTTGATCTCAGGCAGTTGGCCTGCCGACTTGAACAGACCGGTCGCCTCTTTTTCAAGCTGATCAATGACCTCCCGCAGTGAGGAGATGCCTGCGCCAGCGGCAAAAAGCGCCTGGCCCACCGCACCCTTCTGAGCAAGAATGTCTTCACCGCCACGCACCAGAATGTCATGATCAATGCCGTAGAGGGATTCAAAAATTTCCGGTTCAACGCCGTGTAGAAATGGAGCTAAGACACCCAGATCAAGAGGATTACCCGCCTCATCAAGCACATCGCCAATACGTTTTTTCCGACGTTGAAAGACAATTTCTTCTCCGGCACTGTTTTCAAGACAGCCGCCTACCAGAAGTTGATCATAGTTGTGAAGGAAATTATCAGGCGTCTGTTGAGGAAATCCATACAGCAGGGCCTTGAGCGCCCGAAGTGAACTGCTTTTCCCGGCCTCGTTCGGACCAAAAATAATGTGAAGGCCAGGCGCCTCGGAGTTAAAATCCAATATCCGGTCAGTGAAAGGACCAAAGGCCTTCAGATTGATACGCTTCAGTCTCATCTGACACCTCCATGCTGAAGAAGTTTGGCGATCAAAAGTTCCTGCATATCAGTTCGCAGCTCTGCGATTTTGTCAGGAGATGGATCAAGAAAGGGCTCATCGCCGCTGTGGATCTCAGCCGGTAATTTACTTTTCAAGACAGACAACTCCGGCACCAGGCCCAGGAGGGTATCGCCATCGAGTTTCAGAAGTTGAATGGATTGCAGCAGACCGGCAATTGGCGTATCCTCGCCAAAGATTTCCTCAAGACTCACCTTACGGTTTGTCTGAAACTTCACCTTTTCCAGCCACAGGTTACCGAGTCCGGCGGCAATGCCTCTGAATTCCTCGGTCCACTGCACTGTCCGATCAAACAATTGGGCATGAACCGGACATTTTCCAGTCAAAACCAGACGCAGGGCCAGGGCCTTGCCGTCCGCCTGGTCAAGTTCTTGTTCAAAGGCCTCCCGAACCGCATCACAAACACTATCTAAGGTCTCGCACTCAGACAGATCCACCTGACAGGTGGCCCAGCGCAGCACTTCAAGCGCATGCGCTTTCACCTCAGTAATACGCCCATCCTCTACTGTCACCAGCGTGGCGCCCTTGACTCCGGTTTCTTTGATATGGCGGCCCTGGATATTACCTGGAAAGACAATCCATGGGTCTTCAGAAACGATTTCCCGGTTGTGGACATGGCCCAGGGCCCAATAGTCATAACCTTTTGACTTCAGTTCATCCAGCGTGCAGGGCGCGTAATCCTCATGCCCCTCCCGGCCCGTCAGGGATGTATGAAGCAGGCCGATATTAAAATAGCTGGGATCGTTCTGAGGGTACTGGATGGCAAGGTTCTCAGTCACTGAGCGAAAAGAATAGCTCTGGCCATGGATGATGACACCAAAGTCATCAAGCTTTACAGACTGGGGTTTTCGGGGAGAAAAAAGCGTTACATTGCCAGGCAAGGACATGGCCCTGGTGATCTGACTGGCCGCATCGTGATTTCCCGAAACAATGAAAACTTTGATCCCGGCCCTGGACAATCGGCCCATCCGATCAGCGAAAAAAAGGCCGGTGTTGTAGTCCTTCCAATCACCATCATAAAGATCACCCGCAATGAGGATAAAATCAACCTCCTCTTCTATAGCCAGGTCAATCAGATTATCAAAGGCCCGCCTCGTCGCCCCGCGAATCTGCTCAACAGGCGCATCTTCATGCGCCTCAAGGCCTTTTAACGGGCTATCGAGATGTATATCTGCTGTGTGGATAAATTTAACCATGGATTTGATATCCATTTCCTACCCCCGATTTTTTATCAATGTTGAGACCTGTCCCCCTTGCGTACGCTATGGGATTTTTTCTAAAGTCCAGGGATTCCGATGGGGCCAGGAAGATCAGGGATACCACATCCGGAAAACGAGATTGTAACAAGCAAAATGAGTATTAAAACGGCCAGCTGCTTCATTCTGATTCCTCCCGGGAACATAACGCCTCAGGGTCAGCCAGGGCTGCCACTGACTTCAATGAAAATGTAAAATGGTAGTTTCAGATATTTCTGCCAAAACGCACCGGCATCCCCCCGTATCGTGCTGGAGAAGCCGGAAACGGCCGGGACGGTCCTCACGACGTTATGGCCGCAGTTATGCTCAAGTCCCACGTTATCAAAAAAATCCTTAATTTTTTCTTTATATGCAAGCATGCGGGGTGCTGATGGATGTGCCTTTAAATCCTCAAAAGCTACCCCGCTTTTCGATTATTATGACAACGTTATTATAAAACCTGAAAAAAGGAATCAAGATAAGCGAACAGATATTCCAAAGCCGTCAATGATAAGTTCTTTTGTCATCATCCTTTTTGTCATCATTACTGATTACCCTGAATTTGGATCGTTTTTTCTTTAGTTGCCATTGGAGATATTTTAAATAGATTAAATTAGGATCAAACAGCGTTTTGGGTCCTTTAAAATAGATATAGCCGCAAAGAATCCCGCCGAGATGATATGGACCGTATGGGTTGGCTTTGGCTAAAAAGGTCAAAAGGGTCATTAAAGCAGTCCCGTAGCTGAGATATTTTGCTTTTATGGGTAAAATAAACATCAGCAAGATCGTAGCTTCGGTGTTTAACAATCCAAAAACAACTATCAGGGATAACAAACCTGGCAACATGCCCATAAATGGTGCATTAAAACCAGACACGCTGCTGAAGGCAAGGCCGCATAAGGCACCACCGAAGGCGGAAAAATAAAAAAGGATTAAAAATCGGATTGAGCCAAATGCTTTTTCGACCGGTGCTGCAAAAAAATAAAACACGATGCAGTTAATCACAAAACCGATGGGTGCATGGGGATTGTGGATAAATGGATGGGTAAAAATCTGCCAGATATGAAAACTATCGGAGCTTGCAGGATAAATCTGAAGCAATGCAGCAATTGGAATTTTCAGCCAGTTTTCAAACAAAAGCTCCAAAACATAAATCACACTATAAATGATTAAAAGTCGCTTTCCAAGCCGTGTCAAATTTGATCCAAATCCAAATGAGGTTCCTGTACGATAAGGGGCCAATACGTATCTCCTAAATATAATAGTTCAAAAAATTTCATGGAAAAGCGGTGAGAGAAAACTGACACGAAACAACTGCGGCCTCTGTATTTTCTTAAAAGCATTATAAAGGAGATAACCGACATAAAGAAGGAAGTAAAGACAAAAGTCAGGGGCGGGGGCGCCGGATATTGTGGCCCGGGTAAGGACTTAGGGCTCACTCAGAAATAACTTCACATTTCAAGCGCCGATGCATCCTGTCTGGCCGCGTTACGAAAGCTCGGAATATGCTTGATATCCCTGCGCTTTCGTGCCTTGCCGGACAGGCGCCTCAATACTTAAAATTGCGAACTTATTTCTGAGCGAGCCCTTAGCCGGAGGACCTCTGAATTTGAGAGCGGATCAGAGTCAATCGAACGGATATCCGGTTTCCGGCGGAATTATCCCGGCTATTCCGAACAATCCACAATCGAAATCAGGGCGTTTTGCCTGAGTTCACCATTTTTAATATCCCTCCAGGGCTTCTGGATGGTGATTTCCACATCGCATTCCCCGGTACTCATGGCCTTTTTCAGGCAGGGATTGTACTCTTCCCGGCAACGTTTCAGTAATATTTCGTTTTCATCGGCATGAATCCGTTTCAAGCCGAATTTTTCAAAGAAAAGGGAAATTTTCCGGGAATTGTCTTCCGACTGGTAAGCCCCGGCTTGAAGGCCCATGCTCTCCCGTAAGAAAGTGGTGGTTTCCGCATCATAAACTGAGCCGGGGTAGACCGTAATTCCCAGATCTTCGGGATTGAAAGGGGTAGCGGCCCCGACCATGTTGCCCTGACTGGAATCGTCTACCCCATCTTCCGTATTGTTGAATTTTTGAAGCGCCATCTGTGCATCGTCCGGATTCATGTAAGTGGTTTTTCTGATGACGATGCTGGCCTGCACTTTTTTGTCACCCCGGGCATTGAATCTGTGAAAATAATCATCCTGTATGGTGAGTTCGAAGTTTGAAACATCCCCGTTTTTTTCGCCGACCTCCCAGACAAAGTCGGCACTTGAAACCCAGTTACCGAACTCGAAGGGTACACGGACTTTTTCTAATTCCGCCCTGGCTTCAACGGCTTCCTCCGGATTGTAAACGCTTAAATCGATGAAATCAATGCGGTAGGAAACCGGACTGGTCGACCCGGAGGGTGTGTTTCCCGCGTAGAAATACTCGGAAGCTTCATCTTCTTTCCCGCCCAGTTTCTCCAGATAGAAGCGCAGAACCTTTTCAGCCGGTGCGTCGACAGTGTAGATGAAGACGGAAAACGAACGCGCGATCATGGGATGCTCTTCACTGGTATCCATCGGCATGGCATGGAGATCTTTCTCCTGGGTCATTGTTTCGTTTTCTGCGGCGTTATCCCTTACCGCACCGGGAAAGATAGGCAGATCCTTTTCGCTGCGGGGAACTTGGGCTGCCTGCAGCATAGAGGTAGAAAAAAAAACCATTGCAACCAGCAGAAACAGTTTCATGACTATGGAAAATCTCCTGATCCGTGCCCGAACAAGAATTGTATGTATTTTAAATGACAGTACGTTATAACATTAAAAAAAATGAAGATTTTCTGGGTCTGTGCGGGTTTTACTTGCACAGGTTACTCATTTTTTTGTTATAATAACTTATTGAAATAAATAACAAAAATACCGATTTTACGAAACCGGATATAATGAGTAAAATACAGAAAATCTTCACGGCAAAAATGCTATGCGAAAACTGATCCAAAATCAACTAAAACTTGATCAAATCGATATCAGTAATATTTCCATTGATGGGAACAGGTAAATTATGATGCGTTAGCGTTTAATTCAGAATTTTACCTGTTTATGATAGTAAAAAAGCATACAAATCATAGAAAAATTGGGTAACACTTTCTTCTCCCCCCAAAAAAGGAGAAAGTGTTATGAGTTTGAAACAATTCAGCCAAAATCAAAAACTGACAATCCTT